>JAPLEC010000178.1 GCA_026391515.1 Bacteroidia bacterium
GGTATCAGCCGATATTTATACTTCGATGCTGAATCTGAAATCAAGCCTTGAAAAAGCTTCAGCTCTGCTGGAGGGTCTGAATAAAGGTAAAGGGAGCGCTGGTCAGTTTCTGACCAACGATTCACTTTATACAAATCTTTCAGGCAGCCTTGAGAGTCTTAATGTCCTTTTAAAGGATGTAAAAACCAATCCGAAAAGATATGTTCATTTTTCTCTCTTCGGCAAAAAAAATATTTCGCCGAAATGATCTGAATTTATAAAATTCAGATTATCTTGTTCTTGAAAAAGAAATCAAAATTGATGTCAAAATAATACTCGTTTTAAAACAACATTGTTGAATTTTGAGTAAGAGTTCATAATGAGTTGTAACACACGGAGAAACCAATTAATTGAATTGTAATTTATTGATTATCAGCATTTTATAACTATTAAAATTTTTTTCTTATATAAGTTGCTGATGTTTAAAAACATATACTATTTTTGATATAACCAAGTAAAAAAAAATTTTTTTATAAGAATTTTTTTTACAAATATTGTGACTCTAATCAGATTGATCCGAACCTGAAACTTTGAAACGAAAAACCTAAATGAACAAAACACATCATGACGTTTGGAATAACTGTCTGCAAATAATACGGGATATTATTCCATCAGTCAGCTATAAAACATGGTTTGAACCGATCATCCCTTTAAAGCTTGAAAACAATGTACTGACTATTCAGGTGCCTAGTCCTTTCTTTTATGAGTACCTCGAAGAACAGTATATTGATATACTCAGGAAAACTCTCAGGAGGGAAATCGGAACCGATGCAAAGCTCGAATACAGCGTCGTGATGGAAAATGCAAATTATTCTGATGGCAAGCCTTATACTGTCCGTTATCCATGGAAAAACAAAGCTGACCTCCATAATAAACCTGTCCAGGTTCCTATAGAGCTGACTCAGCCAATTAAGAATCCCTTTGTCATCCCGGGAATTAAAAAAATACATTTCGACCCAAAGCTTAATCCTGATTACAATTTCAACAACTACATTGAAGGCGAATGTAACAGGCTTGCACGATCAGCAGGCATAGCTGTCGGTAATAATCCCGGCGGAACAGCTTTCAACCCTCTTATGATTTACGGAGATTCAGGATTGGGCAAAACACACCTTGCACAGGCAATCGGAATTCTGGTCAAAGAAAAGCATCCCGACAAAATAGTCCTCTATGTAAATGCTAACAAATTCCAGACTCAGTTCGTAGAGTCAGTGAGAAACAACAATAAAAACGACTTTCTCCATTTCTACCAGATGATTGATGTCCTTATTCTGGATGACGTACATGAATTTGCCGGAAAGGAAAAAACGCAGGACACCTTCTTCCACATTTTTAATCATTTGCATCAGTCAGGCAAACAGCTGATCCTTACATGTGATAAACCACCGGTCGATCTGCAGGGTATGGAACAGCGGCTTCTGTCAAGATTTAAATGGGGACTTCAGGCTGATCTGCAACGGCCTGATTATGAAACACGTCTGGCTATACTTAAGAAAAAAGCATATAATGACGGCATAGAATTGCCCGAAGAGATTTTTGAATTCCTGGCTGTAAATATTTCAAACAACATAAGGGAGCTTGAAGCAGTATTGATCTCTCTTTATGCACAATCAACACTTAACAGGAAAGAGATCACACTTGACCTTGCAAGGATGATGGTTGAGAAACTTATTAGTACTGCAAGAAAGGAGATTACTATAGAATATATTCAGAAAATTGTCTGTGACTATTATAAAATCCCGATTGACCTTATCCAGGGAAAGACTCGTAAAAGAGAGATTGTCCAGGCAAGGCAGGTATCGATGTATTTTTCCAAAAGCCTGACAAAAGCTTCTCTTGCTAGCATCGGTTCACATATCGGTGGAAAAGACCATGCAACGGTTTTGCATGCATGTAAAACCGTTAACAATCTGATTGATACTGACAAACACTTCAGAAACCAGATAAATGAAATTGAAAAGAAATTAAAGGTTTAGATACTTCATGTACTCACCCCCTTTTAATCCCCATCTTTCCGCCAGCCGGCGGAGAGAGGCGGGTTGGGGTGAGCACGCACAAAATACTACTTCCTACCCTTGAAGTTTTTCGAATCCACATCTTTAACACATCTGAAGCCAACGGTTGCGCTCCGGTCGAAACCCGGTGACACAAGAAGCTGTATCTGGGTTTTATCAAGCTGCTGCGGACCGCCCTGGATGTACCACCAGCTTGAATCCGGATGGTAATAGCTTCCTCCTCTGATAACCGTAAAATAATTTGAACCATTAAAATACATATCGTTCATCATTTGCCAGACGTTGCCGACCATATCCAGTGCACCATAGGGACTCTTCCCTTTTGAAAAAGCGTCAACAGGTGTGGGTCTGTCGAATCCATTGTTACAATATGTACCATGAAATTCATTGCCCCATGGCCATTTGCGCTTATCAGTACCCTGCGCAGCCAGCTGCCATTCTGCCTGAGTCGGCAATCTTTTCCCTGCCCATTTTGCATAGGCCTTCATATCTTCGTAACTTAAATAAACAACAGGATAATTATCCTGCCCCTGTTTGAATGAACCTGCTTCCCAATGTTTCATGAACCTCGCTGTATCGGACGGAACATACCCGGAACTGGCAAGAAATTCAAAATATTGAGTGTTAGTTACGGGATATTTATCAATAAGAAAGCTGTCAATCTTCACGTCATGGTTGCTTACATCAGGATAAGGCATAAAATCCTCATTAGTAGTTACATCAAATGAAAAAACAGATCCGGGAACGAGCACCATGTCAGAAGGAGTATTAACAGCTCTTTTTGTACGTTCAACCTTGCTGATAATCCATGGTTTGCCACCTTTTAGTATCAAGACATTTTCATCTTTCAACCTTTTATTTTCTATCAGTTGGACAACAATTTTCCCTTCATAATAACCGTAAAGATCTTTGACTCTGATGGTAGTATCATTAATAATTCTGAATTCCTTATAAGATGTCTTAATGGAGGGATTACCTTTCCAGACTAATATTCTTCCGGAGCCGGGTTTTGATATTTTTATGGAATCGCCAATCAGTCTTGATCTGAGAATATCAGGAAATTCAGCAATACAATCAACTGATCCCTCTTTTCTTGTCCCCGAATAATTTGAAAACCATCCCTCTGCCCTTACCGGGATATATGCAGTACCGTTTTGAATTTCAGGGAGAACAATCTCATGATTCCAGATTGAGACATAGTGTTTCCCTTCAGAGCTGTCTGCCTTAAATAATCTTGAGTCAATTCCTTCTGGCCTCATATTTAAAACTGTAAAAATTGTCTTGTTGCCTGAATTCCACTTGTTTACAAAAACATTATCGGTTGTGGTTTCTATAAGAGGAGTCCAGTTATTATCAAGGAATGCATCGTTGTTCTGCCTGAGCGTGAAAGTAGTGCGGGCAAGGAATTCAAGGTCAGCATCGTAATTTTCATCTCTGCCGCCGGGTCTGAACATGTTAAGTTCGATACCGTAACCATTGAAAAAAGCAATAGCAATTTCACGGTGAATAATATCTTCGCCTACGTCACAAACCCGGAATATTGAAAAATCCGGTTTGATTAATTTATTAAGATTCAGCTCCGGACTCAGATAGATCGCATTATGAACACGTCCGGAAATTATTCCGGGCATATCCTTGGTTATTGCCATTCCTTCAGAATACATTATGACACCTTTTCTTACACTATCTGCAGTTGCCTGCAATTCATAGCTTGAGCTGCCTCTTGTATCGAGAACAACTCCATCTGCTTCAGTTTCAGATATCAGCCTTGCCATCCCTTTTAAATGATCTTCTTTCCTCGTACTGTTATCCCATGGATTATATTCTATAAAGAATCTTGTTCCGTACGGACGTGACATTTTGATAAAACTGTGGAGCTGGTTTATTCCTCCCGGAAGGTCTCTGTACATATCCCACTGATTTCTCTGATCAAGCCCCAGGCGCGGCCAGGTCGGCCATAAAACGAATACATCTATATAGCCGAATCGTTCCCCAGCTTTTTTAAGTATTTCTCCATAGGCATATTTGCCTGAAAATCTGTCATAAAATTCTCTGTCCCAAGCCATTTGCAGAATGATCAGGTAGCTTTCCTTAATCCAGGCAAGATCACTTCTTTCAAAGAGGCTGTTATCAAATTTTTCAAGATCATATATATACTTGTCTCTGAACATTAAACGCAGACCTTCCTGCCATTCGCCTTTGAAAATATCAGTATACATTATATAATTTACTTTTGATTTTGGAGGTAAAACGGTTTCATATCTTCGTTTCTGTCCTCCTTCTGTCTTCATTCTCCTGGCAATTGCACAAACCGAGAATCCTTTTTCGACAGCAAAAGATGAATATCCCATTTCCCAGGCATTATCAGGTAAAATAACCCTTACCGGACGAAAATCGGGACGGAAGATGCAAGCCCGTGCAAGATCCGGTGGGCCATATCCGGTTATATACACTGAAGATTTGTCTTCTCCGAATGGAACAACATTGCTCAGCATGACAGTATCCGATCCTGAATTCTCAAATGAGATATTGCACATAAATTTGCCGGGTTCCTGGACTGGAAGACTGAAAGTGACCTTTACATTATTTTCAGTAACTTGTTGATAAACAGAATCATTACCAGTTACTTCCATTTTCCCTGAATTGAAAGGTTTCCCATTCAGAAGAAAACTGAACAAAGGTCTGCCTGTGGCCAGATTAAGAACTGAATTATCAGATAATGTAAAACTCTTAACCCGAAGCCCGGAGCTTCTTTCAATACTGATATTCTGAACTGTCTGTGATTGGGCAGTAATTGAAAACAACAGAAATACAAGGTAAGGATGCTGCAAAAATCTACAGGCAATACTTCGGATTGATAAAAAATAATTTGACATAATTCTGCATAAATCAATAAAGTAAAACGTTTATTTCTAAAATAGTCTTAAAAAACTGTTTCAGATATTTGATGCAATATATAACATACTTGGAATTAAAAAAATTGTTTGTAATTACTAAAGAAGCCAATAGATTAACACATGACCTTTCAATTTTTTTATTAAACAAATAAATTGTATTTTTAAAAATAATTCCTAAAGCATCTCCATCGGATGTCCAGACCATTTAAAATATTAAAGTACTTATTAATCTTTATTCTTATTGCATTCGCCACTGGGTGTGCACCTACGAGACATAATTCTTATATTAAAAAGAAGAGAAGCAGTTCAAAGGTTCATACTTCACAACTTGGCAGAAACAAATTCTTTTTTTCAACCGGATATCAGAAAAAGCTTTTTAAAGGCTATAGTAAGAAGAAGTAATAATTGTATTATTCTTCACAGTTAAAGCTGAGCCCGTCATAAGCCAGCATAATTCCCGGAGGCAGTTCTTCAGCTACATGTTTGGTAAGTCCCATCTGGTGACTTATATGTGTTATGAATGCTCTTTTAGGAGAAATTTGTTTGATAAAATCCAGAGCTTCCTTAAGATTAAAATGAGAAATGTGCTTTTCTTTTCTCAAAGCATTAATAACCAGGTATTTAACACCAATTATTTTATTCTTGCTCTCTTCAGAGATATAATTAGCATCTGTTATATATGCAAAATTGCCAATTCTGAAACCATAAATTTCAAGGTTCAGATGACGTACTCTTACGGGAATGATATCGATTCCATTGACTGAGAAACCATATTCAGGAATCGGATTCAATCTCATTTCCGGGATCCCCGGATATTTGTATTCGGCAAATACATAAGAAAATTCGCGCTTAATTGCTTTC
>JAPLEC010000287.1 GCA_026391515.1 Bacteroidia bacterium
TGGCGTTTCGCACTGGCCAACCGCCTTCTCTTCCCTTATTACCTTAATGTAGAAGTGTCATTCCGAGTCCCGTCCCGAGTACTCGGGATCGGGACGAGGAATCTCCTTCACATTCCTGTAATCCTTATAATTATTATATTCCGAAGTCAAGAACCTTTTTATATTATTCAGATCATGATAATTTCAAATAAAAGCATCTAATAAATTTTAAGTTTCCATATACCTTATTTTTTGTCAAAAAAAAGTTACGTTTGTAGGAATTAATATAATCCTGGGAATTTCATTAAAAAATCTATGTCGAAAAGTCAGTTGTTCATAACTAAACCACTTGATAAGTTACTCAACGAATCAAAAGAAACAGGTGGTTTGAAAAGATCTTTGTCAGCTCTTAACCTGACTACATTAGGAATTGGTGCTATTATAGGTGCCGGAATATTTGTCATTTCAGGCCAGGCCGCTGCACAATATGCCGGCCCTGGTATTGTTCTATCGTTCATTATTTCAGGACTTGCCTGTGGTTTTGCCGGATTATGTTATGCCGAATTTGCATCTATGATCCCGATTGCCGGAAGTGCTTATACATATTCTTATGCCACTCTTGGAGAGTTCCTTGCTTGGATAATTGGATGGGACCTGATACTCGAATATCTTTTTGCAGCATCAACTGTCTCGGTCGGATGGTCGGGTTATGTTGTCAGCTTTCTGAAGGATCTTAATGTAAATATTCCTGCTCAGTTTACCGGTGCATCAGGCTCTGTTCTTGTAAATGTGCCGGATATGGGATGGATGGCTCTTACTAAACAATATGCACAAACACTCGTCTCATCGGGAATCAATGTTGATTCACTTCAGCACATAACATGCATCCTGAATCTGCCAGCAATGTTTATCGTTGCTGTTTTAACAACACTTCTTGTGATAGGAATAAAGGAATCTGCCAACTTTAATAACATTATGGTAATCACCAAGGTATCAGTGATAATCCTGTTCATTTGTCTTGGTTTTATGTTTGTCAAATCTGCCAACTGGCATCCGTTTATACCACCAAACAAGGTTGAATCAGCACCCATTTCAGAATACGGGTCATTCTGGGGATGGCTGAAAGCTTACGGGCATGAATTTGGCAAATATGGCATAAGTGGTATATTGAGAGGTGCAGGTGTGATATTTTTTGCATACATCGGATTCGATGCTGTATCGACTGCTGCACAGGAAGCTAAAAATCCCAGGAAAGATATGCCAATAGGGATTTTAGGATCACTGGGTATTTCCACAGTACTTTATATTCTCGTTGCAATCGTATTGACAGGTATAGTAAGTTATACAACTTTGAATGTTGCTGATCCGGTTGCTGTCGGGGTAAATGCAATGGGAAAAGGGATGTTCTGGCTCAGGCCAATTGTAAAAATTGCCGCGATCGCAGGATTGAGTTCAGTTATTCTGGTGATGCTTCTTGGCCAACCCAGGATCTTTTTCACGATGTCAAAAGATGGATTGCTTCCACCAGTATTTTCTAAAGTTCATCCAAGGTTCAAAACGCCGTATATAAGTACTATTATAACAGGTTCAGTTGCTATGATCATTGCCGGAATATTGCCTATCGGCATTCTCGGAGAACTCGTGTCAATCGGCACGCTGCTAGCCTTCATAATTGTTTGTATCAGCGTAATTATCTTAAGGAAATCGAAACCTGAAATAGAACGGCCATTCAGGACACCATGGGTACCTGTTGTTCCGATATTGGGTGCGTCGATTTGCTTTATTCAGATGGCTGCATTACCTCTTGGTACCTGGCTCAGGCTTGTGATATGGATGGCAATAGGATTCTGTATTTACTTCTTCTATGGAATAAAGCATAGTAAGGTAAGACAGGGGGTCTCATAATTCGTCAGAAAACACTGCCCCAGGCAGATCCCTCAGATTATATCGTGAGGCCATCGATTCACCATAAGCACCTGCTGATCTTATTGCAATGACATCTCCTCTCCGGGTTTCCGGAAGCTCAATGTATTTGGCAAATGTATCGGACGATTCACAAACAGGACCAACAACATCATACCTGTATATGTTTCCTTCAGACGAGAGATTTTCTATTTTATGGTGAGCCTGATAAAGTGCAGGACGGATAAGGTCGGTCATGCCGGCATCTATGATTGCGAACATGGTATTGCTTCCAGTCTTGATATATAAAACTCTGGAAATCAGTGTTCCGCATTGACCAACAACAGATCTGCCAGGTTCAAGATGAAGCTCCTGTCCGGGCTTCAGATCAACGAAATCATTCATAAGTGAGAAATATTCCGCAAACATTGGTGGTTTATCAGGATTTTCATAGTCAATTCCCAATCCGCCGCCGACATTAATGATCTTAAGATCAACATTACGTGAAGAAAACCATTCCTGCAATTCATTTATATGGGTAGCCAGGCTTTGAAAAACAGACATTCGGGTGATTTGTGATCCAACATGAAAATGGATGCCTGTCAGGTGAACATTTTTCATCGTTAATAACCTGGTAAGGACATAGTCCAGCTCCCAGGTATGTATCCCAAACTTGCTTTCTTCGATCCCGGTTGTTATGTATTTATGTGTATGAGCTTCAATTAATGGATTGATTCTCAGAGCAATCTGAACGTTTTTATTTTGAAGAGATGCCAGGTGGTTTATTACCTCAATCTCCGGAATTGATTCGCAGTTGAAACAAAAAATCCCAGAATTTATTGCTGCTTCGATCTCCTTATCTGTTTTTCCAACCCCGGCAAAAACGATCTCTGATGGGTTAAATCCTGCTTTTATTGCAGCATCAATTTCGTTCCAGCTTACACAATCGGCTCCAAATCCAAAAGATGAAATAATTTTCAGTATCCTTGGATTGGCATTGGCTTTTATTGCATAATGAATTTTAAATCCTGAATTCTGTGACTCTTTCTTTAAAGTATTCAGAGTTGAATTAAGGACATCGAGATCATAGTAATAAAAAGGAGTGGACAGATTCCCGAATTTTTCTATAATATTTTTGTCTATCATTTTCTATTTGAAAAGATGTTTACTCAGAAGCCTTAATGCCTGTGTTTTATTTTTTGTATCGATGAGAATGGAAAGGCTGTGGGGACTTCCTCCGTATGAAATCATTTTAAGCGGGATAGTGTTAAGCGCCGTGAAAATTTCCGGTGCAGAACCTGTTTTTTCTGTCCGGAAGTCACCAACAATACAAATAATTGTCTGATTTTCTTCGACTTCGACGGTACCGAGTTCTTTAAGGTCTTTGGCAATTTCATTAAGATACTCTGCATTATCTACTGTCAGTGATACGCCAACCTCAGAAGTTGTAACCATATCTATTGAAGTTCTGTATGCTTCGAATATTTCAAAAACCTTTCTTAAAAATCCATATGCCATAAGCATTCTGTCAGATTTAATCCTTAAGGCAGATATTCCATCTTTTGCTGCAACAGCTTTATAATCAATTAGTACACTGCTAGATGTGATCAGAGTCCCTTCATCTTCCGGTTCCATTGTATTCTTGAGACGGACGGGAATATTCTTTATCCTTACCGGATTAACACTTGAGGGATGAAGTATTTTAGCACCAAAATATGCTAATTCTGCAGCCTCATCAAACGATAATTCGCGAATAACTTTTGTATCCTGAACGTACCGGGGATCGTTATTATGAAATCCGCTAATGTCAGTCCAAATCTGAATTTCCTTTACTTTCAATGCAGCACCTATAATTGAAGCTGAATAATCGCTGCCTCCGCGTTTCAGGTTGTCAATTTCACCATAAACATTTCTGCAGATAAATCCCTGTGTGATCTTTATGGCGTCTGCCGGATGTTTCCTGAGCTCCCTGGTAATATTCTCCTCTATATAAAAATAATCAGGTTCCCCGTCCTTATCAATACGCATGAAATTCAATGCCGGCAGCAGAACCGACTTAATGTTTTTCTCTTTAAGGAGATGCTGAAATAATGAGGTTGATATAAGTTCTCCCTGCGCAAGAATGGCTTTTTCCTGAAGTTTTGTAAATACCCTGAGTGTAAAATTATTTATGTAATCGAAGTGCGAGTTTATAAGCTCATGACCAGTTTTTATAAACTCTTCGGTTGTATATAAATCGTCAACAACCTTATGATATTTTTCCCTCAGCGACTCTATCTTTACTGATGCCTCATTGACATTATCGCTGTAAAGAAGATCAGTTATTTCAACAAGGCTGTTTGTAGTTCCTGACATTGCTGATAGTACAACTATTTTTTTCTCATTATCGGTGACCAGCGGAATAAGAGCTTTCATCCTTTCGGGATTTCCTACTGAAGTCCCACCAAATTTCATGATTTTTACAATGTTCATTTTCCTGTTTTCATTAAAAAAAACCTGCACTTCAGGCAGGTCCCAGCATCAGAAACTCTAAGTCAATGATGATTCAGACCCGTCATCCGGATTCTTTATCAGCCAAAGGAGTTTTTTTATCTGGTTATTCATGTAATAATAATCAGGAAGCAAAAATATACTTTTATATTATATGAAATAATTTGTTTCTGTTTTTTTTGATTTTTTGTTACATTTGCAGCCGCTCTGATAAATATTGATTGGATTTGTTCTTTCAGATTTTTTAAATAAGGTTTTTAGCCATTGAGCCTTTGCGCCATTGTGCCTTTAAGCCTTTTTTTGCCCAGATGGCGAAATTGGTAGACGCGCTAGTTTCAGGGACTAGTGTCAGCGATGATGTGCAGGTTCGAGTCCTGTTCTGGGCACAAAACGGCTCAGCGGTGCAATGGCACAGCGGCGCATGGGCAAAATAACCCAATTAGAATGATGTTCTTTCAGATATAAATATGGATACTTGAAGCCGTTGAGCCATTGTGCCTCTGCGCCTTTGAGCCTTGCTTCGCCCAGATGGTGAAATTGGTAGACACGCCAGCTTGAGGGGCTGGTGCCGGCAACGGTGTGCAAGTTCGAGTCTTGTTCTGGGCACAAAACCAGATTGTCAATGACAGTCTGGGTTTTTTATTTTAATGATTTAACGGAAGAATTTTGCACTTTTACGTACTGAAACTATGTAACGTGTCATTCAATTAATTTATCTGACCATTAAAATGAAGAAATACTTTGTTTTTCTTATTGCACCCTGGATATTGATCGGAAATCTCTGTTCCATTCAGGTGAAAGCTTCAACTCAAAATGAGATCCCTGAAATTAAATGGGCTGAAAAGACAGGAGCAAAAAAAAATGCCGCAGGGAAAGAAAATATTCAATGTTTCTGCATATGGTGCAAAAAATGATGGCTCGACACTGAATACAAAAGCTATTCAGGCTGCTATTGATGCCTGTGCAATGAAAAGGGGAGGAGTGGTAGCTTTTGATACCGGATCATATGTCACAGGTTCGATATTTATTAAGAAGGGAGTTACTCTTCTTATTGGAAAGAATACACAAATACTTGGAAGTCAGGATATTGCAGATTATCCGGAGATTGATACCCGCATCGCCGGTGTTGAAATGAAATGGCCGGCTGCTCTGATAAACGTCATCAGTCAGGATAAAGTGGCAATTACCGGAGAAGGAATTATTAATGCCAGGGGAAAACCATTCTGGAATAAATACTTTGAGATGCGGAGGGATTATGAAAAGAGAGGACTTCGGTGGATTGTCGATTACGATTGCAAAAGACCAAGAACGCTTCTTATTTCGGGTTCATCGAATGTCACAGTAAAAGGGATCACTCTTAAGCAAGCTGGTTTCTGGACAGTGCAGGTTCTTTATTCAAATCATGTTACTGTTAATAAATTAACAATCCTTAACAATATAGACGGAAGCGGTCCGAGTACAGATGGCATTGATATAGATTCATCATCGTGGATACTTGTCGAAAATTGTGATATAGATTGTAATGATGATGACTTCTGTCTGAAAGCCGGGCGAGATGCTGATGGACTGAGAGTGAACCGCCCGACTGAATATGTTGTGATCCGGAACTGTATTGCACGCAGAGGTGCAGGACTTGTAACCTGCGGCAGTGAAACATCGGGCAGCATCAGGAATGTGTTGGCTTACAACCTGACTGCTAATGGTACCACGAACTGCATCAACTTTAAATCAGCAATCACAAGGGGAGGAACTGTAGAAAACATTTATATTCATGATATTACGATGAATAATGTCGGGACGATGCTCCGTGCCACAATGGACTGGAATCCGAGCTACAGCTACTCAACACTTCCGAAAGAATTCTCATACGATAGTATTCCTTCACACTGGAAAGTAATGCTTCAGAAAGTGACCCCGGAACAGGGAACTCCTCATTTTAAGAATGTACATCTGTGGAACTTTACGGGTACTGTCAGAGGCTCTGCCGTTTCCGTTTCTGGTATGAAAGAGTCGCCAATTGAAAATTATTTTTTGACTGATATTAATGTTGAAGCAAGGAATCCCGGC
>JAPLEC010000346.1 GCA_026391515.1 Bacteroidia bacterium
TATTAATCTTTTTTTATTAATGCCTGAAGAGTTTAAATTTGTACTGTATTGATTGAACCGCTATGAAAATATTCCGGTGTGAACAGATTAAGCAAATTGATGAATATACCATCAGGAATGAACCTGTTGCATCTATCGATCTTATGGAACGTGCTACCGGAAAACTACTTGAGTGGTATGTGACAAAATTTGAAAGAAGCAGACCAATTCTGATTTTTACAGGTCCGGGTAATAATGGAGGAGATGGACTCGCTCTTGCCAGGATGCTTGCAAAAAACGGATATAAGCCAGAAGTCTGTTATGTTCAATTCACTGATAAAAACTCGAATGACTGGGAAATAAACCGTGAAAGACTTGAAAAAATTCCATTTCAAACTATAAAAAAAATTGATCAATTTCCTGCTGTTCAATCTGGTACAATAATAATCGATGCTATTTTCGGCTCAGGACTTTCGCGTCCTGTTGACGGTTTTGCTTCTGAAGTGATTCATCAAATTAACAGGGTGGGTTCAACGGTGATTTCAATTGACATTCCTTCAGGTTTATTTGGAGAGGACAATAGCAGTAATAATCCGGGAAACATAATAAAAGCAAACTATACGCTGAGCTTCCAGTTTCCAAAGCTCTCATTCATGTTTCCCGAGAATGAAAAATTTACAGGCGAATGGACTGTACTTCCTATTGGATTAGATGCCGGTGTGATCGACAAAACAATTACTCCCTGGCAGCTTCTTGAAAAAGAATTGGTAAAACCGCTGCTTAAAAAGCGGAATAAATTTGATCATAAAGGAAGCTATGGACATGGATTATTTGTGGGAGGTTCGTATGGCAAAATGGGTGCTGTGATACTGAGTGCAAGAGCTGCTTTGCGCACAGGGATTGGCCTGATTACCTGTCACATACCATCCAAAGGTAATCTCATTATGCAAACTGCTGTCCCTGAAGCAATGCTGATAAACGACATTGGAGAAAGGTCAGTATCGGAGATTGGAAGTATTGAATCTTTTTCTGCCGTGGGCATCGGACCGGGAATGGGAAAAGAGGCTGTTTCACAAAAAGCACTTCAGTCTTTGCTAAGGAATTGTAAGAAGCCTATAGTGATCGATGCAGATGCTTTGAATATCCTTTCGGAGAATAAAGACTGGTATCAATACATCCCGGCGGGGGCAATACTCACACCTCATCCGAAAGAATTCGAACGACTTGCTGGTAGAACTAAAAATGGCTTTGACAGATTAAGAAGACAAACCGAGTTCTCGGAGAAGCAGAATTGTATAATCGTTCTGAAAGGGGCTCATACATCAATTTCTGCTCCTGACGGCAGGGTCTGGTTCAATAGTACCGGCAATCCCGGAATGGCAACAGCAGGCAGCGGAGATGTTCTGACAGGTATTATTCTCTCATTGCTGGCCCAGGGATATAGCCATGTAAATGCCTCAGTTACAGGTGTTTATATTCATGGTTTAGCTGGTGATATTGCAGCTGGCAAATCTTCATTCGAATCTGTTATTGCTTCTGATATTATTGACGAAATTGGAACAGCATTTAACAGAATAAGAGAGCTTGAATAACGTTTTTAATTTTATGAGCTTCTGAAAAACTTTGACAACAAGTTATAATCTATGAAAACAATAACCCGAATTTCGATATTCCTTCTGCTGGCAATAATAACAGCTTCATGCTTTTCGAAAAAGAAGCTGGCTGAACCAGCATATGTAATAACTCCTCTTTCTGACACAGTCACATTAAGGGACGGAAGTCTTGTTTATGCACTGCCAATGACTGTTTTCACTATTAATGTCGAAATGGAACGGTGTCTGGAAATACCTGGTCCTTATGCAAAATATGCTGATGATCTCCTTGGACTGAAAAATGTTATAATGAGTGAAGAAGAACATTGGTTTATTAAAAGTATTTCAGTGAGTTCTCATGAAGAAGCAGATCCATCGGAATTCTATGTTATTGAAAGTAATAATCTGTTTCAGACCAATGTCCTTCAACTTAAGAAAGAAGGATTGATTGTCGATATTAATCCAGAATCGAATTTTCAAGATGTGAGTTTGCCGGTTGGTAAAGAAATCAATGTAAATCAGTTCCGGTCATTTGACCTCGGGTCTGATGAGTACTATCAGTCGCAGAATGATACAGCTTTCAGGCGTGTCAGGGTAGATTCCTCCTATATCAGAATACCTTACATTGTTGAAAAGAAGAAAAAGCTGACTACGGACCAGCTCGCAGAACGGGCAGCCAGACGTCTGATGGATATCAGAGATGGCAAGATTATGATACTTACCGGTGAAACTAATGTTTTTCCGCAAAATGAAGCAGCTCTTAATGAAATTAACCGGATAGAAAAAGAATATACTGAATTGTTTGTCGGAAAGAGCTTTGTTGAAACAAGAACCTTTACTTATCAGTTTATTCCCCATAAGGAGCTGGCTGATAAGCATATTACACTATTCACATTTTCTGAGGGAACAGGTCCTGAAAATGTCATTTCAAAAACCGCGACTCCGGTTATTTTAGAACTTATTCCTGAACAAAAAACAAAAGATCTTACAATAATTTCAAGAGAACAGCCTGATCCTTCCTCTCCAGGTTATGATAAGCTTTATTACAGGATTCCTGATGTTGTGAATCTTAAGATCAGCATGGACGGTGAAACTCTTTATACTTCAAGAAAGCTTGTCTATCAGCTGGGAGAAGTTATGCAGCTGCCTTCAAATTATATTCTAAACAAGTAAATTGAAGAGATATTGAAAGTTGCTGGTTGCTCGTAACTTAATTATTTGAAATTTGCACTTTGCAATTTGCAGTTTTCATTTTGCATTTTGCGAATACTCAGTGCCAAGTACCTATTTTATCTTCCCTACAAAATCCTTCTGAAACTCATCCCAGCTTTTCGTCTGATATGCATTGTCTGCAAAGTAACTCAATAGAATTTCCATATCTTTAGCAACCCTGAATCCTGGTACCGGTGAAGCTTCAAATTTGCCGTTTCGCTGGTTCAGAAAAACGACAGTTGGATATGAAAGTTGTCCCTGCAGCAATGCTACTGCTAGCTGATGTGCTTTGCCATACTTTCCGTCATTGTTATATACTTGTCCAAAGAACGTTATTTGTCCTTTTGCTTCAGCATTAAATTTAACAGGATAAAATTTATTATTCAGAATATCTACAATGACTGAATTGGTAAAAGTCTCATTATCCATTTTTTTACACCATCCGCACCAGTCTGTATAAGTATCAATAAATAGAGGACGCGGGGACTGCTTTATCAGCTTATCTGCTTCCTGTATCGTATACCATTTAACACTCTCAATATATTCGGTGTTTTGAGAAAATGTAAAAGTCGTAGTCAGTATTGCGATCAATAAGAATAGTATCCTTTTCATATATAGATATTTCGATATGTAAATTTATGCAAAAATATAAAATCTTTTATAAATGGGTTTTGTCTGATATAATTTGTTCATAACAACAATTGAACCAAAGTTTAGTTCATAATTGTGATATAACCGAGGGATTACATTCAATTTATTTTTTACATTTACCGATCTTAAAAATTCACTAATATTTATTTATGGAAACAATAAAGAAAACGCTGCGTGACTCAAAAACTGCACGCTGGACTGCTTTAGCAGTAATCTCATTTACAATGTTATGCGGTTATTACCTGACAGATGTAATGGCCCCATTAAAAGGTTTGTTGGAAGGACAGCTGAACTGGAACAGCTCTGAATTTGGATTTTTCACCAGTGCCTACGGCTGGTTCAACGTCTTCCTTTTAATGTTGATAATAGGAGGGATCATCCTTGATAAAATGGGTGTACGTTTCACAGGTCTAACAGCTGCTTCAATAATGGTTGTCGGAACATTTATAAAATATTATGCAGTTTCAACCCATTCACTTGACGGCCAGTACTGGCATATTTTGTTTTGGAATGTAAAAGCACAGGTATTTTTAGCCGCGTTCGGTTTTGCAATATTTGGTGTTGGTGTTGAGACAGCAGGGATCACAGTTTCCAAAATAATCGTAAAATGGTTCAAGGGTAAAGAGATGGCCCTGGCAATGGGTCTCGAAATGGCAACTGCCAGGATGGGTACTGCACTTGCTCTTTCGACCTCAGTTCCGATAGCAAAAGGCCTTAACACAGTTTCTGCACCGATCCTTGTCTGCCTCATAATGCTGTGTATAGGGCTGTTAGCTTTCTTTATGTACACATTCATGGATAAAAAGCTTGATGCTTCAATAGCTCTTGTTGAGAAAACAGAATCCTCATCTGATTCAGAGGAAGCATTCCGCGTCCGCGATATTCTGACAATTATAACCAACAAAGGCTGGTGGTATCTTGCAATACTCTGTGTTTTGTTCTATTCAGCTGTTTTTCCATTTTTGAAATATGCTACCGATTTGATGGTCTCCAAATTTCATATAAATGAAGACTGGGCTGGAATTATTCCCGCAATGCTGCCTTTCGGAACAATTTTGCTAACTCCGTTATTTGGTAATATGTATGACAGAAAAGGTAAAGGTGCCTCAATAATGATATTGGGTGCAATTCTATTAATTTTTGTGCATATTGTTTTTTCGATTCCTTTCCTGAATCATTGGTTTATTGCAATTTTGCTCATTCTGGTCCTGGGAATTGGTTTTTCACTGGTGCCCTCGGCAATGTGGCCATCCGTTCCAAAGATCATTCCTGAAAAGCAGCTTGGTACAGCGTATGCTCTTGTCTTCTGGGTACAGAACTGGGGCTTGATGGGCGTGCCTGCAATTATAGGCTGGGTGTTGAATAAGTGGTGTTTTCTTGGTTACTTCGCAGTCGCCGGGACAGGAGTGATTACGCCACAGGGAAATCAGGTAACCCAGGTGGTTGCAGTGGATCAGAAAAGGTACCAGGTTACTGAAGTAGGAACAATCATCAGGAAGGATGTCGATCAGAAAATAGCTCAGTTCATCAAAGACGCTGATGGGAAGATTACTGCGGTTATCACTTCGGCAAAGGATAAAATCAGTACAGAGTATATTACCAAAAAAATTCTAAAGAAAGCTATTAAAAAGAATGAAATAAAGGTGACTCAATATTATTATTCTGATAAGGATGTCGTTCAGAAAATAGCTCAGTTCATCAAAGACACTGATGGGAAGATTACTGCGGTTATCACTACGGCAAATGATACAATCAGTACAGAGAATATTACCAAAAAAATTCTTAAGGAAGCTGTTAAAAAGAATGAAATAAAGGTGACTAAAAATTATATGGTTGAGAATTTTATAGCAAGTGATGGCAAGAAAATTTCAAAGTTTGCCAAGGTTTTTTCATTTTATAATTATACGCGTCCGATGATGATATTTACGGGTTTAGGCTTGCTGGCTCTTCTGTTTGCCTTCCTGCTTAAAGCTGAAGATAAGAAGAAAGGCTACGGTCTTCAAATGCCAAATATTAAAAAATAAAACCGCAAAGTACGCAAAGCCCTCTACTCCGCCAGTCGGCGGATCCGAGGGTGAAATCCGCAAAGGACGCAAAGCCGATCCGATAAAAGGAAACTCTTTGCGTTCTTTGATTTTAAAACTTTGTGACCTTTGCGGTTAATTTTTTGTTTGTTAAGACGCCATTATTCTTTTCGAATCAATGAACTATTTTATAATCACTCTGTTTTACAGTTAAACAATTAACAATATTGATATGCAATCAAACGAATTTGAGAAGGCAAAAGTCTTCAGCTTCGACGATTCGATCGAATATTCTGAAGGAGGCATCGTAAGCAAGACTGTTCTTAAAAAAGAGACAGGTAATATTTCTCTGTTTTCATTTGCAAAAGGTGAAGCATTAAGCGAGCATACAGCTCCATTCGATGCTATGATACAGGTAGTTGACGGCAAAGGAGAAATAATAATAGGAGGAAAGTCATATTTTCTTGAAGCCGGGCAATCAATCATTATGCCTGCAAATATAACGCATGCTGTTAAAGCCGTGGAGAAGTTTAAGATGGTGTTGACTATGATAAGAAGCAAATAACGGCTACTGGCTTTCGGCTAGCGGTGTGCGGCAAACTGCAGATATAAAATGCCGAGTGCCGGACGCCGCGAACCTCAAGCCGGTCTTTTATGCCATCTTGATAAGTATCGCCTTGATAGTATCAGTCACATCCTCTTCTTCATCCACACATCTTTCAAGGATCTCAAGTATCTTGTTATTTTTAAGCAGTTCTGCTGCATCTTTCTCTTTATCAAAAAGTTCTGCCACTGCTACATAATAATATTCGTCAGCTTTATGCTCAATACGTGTTACATTACTGCAGGCTTTGGAAATTTCATCCTTATTTGCTGCTGCGTCATTCAGGCAGTGAATGCATATTTCAATTTCCTTAGCCGCTTCATAAATCATTTCAGACATTTCTTTATAGACTGGCATCAGATGCTTGGGTTTGTACAGGCAAATCCTTCTGCTTACGCCGTTAATCGAATCAACAACATCATCAATATGGGCAGTAAGCTCATGAATATCCTCCCTGTCGAATGGTGTGATAAATGATTTGTTCAATTGCATGTAAGTTTTATCCGTAATCTGATCACCGATGTGTTCAACATCTTTGATCTCTTTATAAATCCTTTCATGATCTTCCTGGTCAGAACTGGACATAAGTAGTTTTAAGAGTTCAGTAGCCTTTACCAGGTTTCTTGCATCTTCTTCAAAAAGCGGATAAAAGGAATGATCCTTGGGAACAAAAAATTTAAGAATTTTATCAATATTCATATTTCAGCTTTTAAGATTCGTCTATTTAAAATTTACCCAGTTAAAGAAAAGATACATTACTGCACCAATAATCCCGGATACCGGGATTGTAAATATCCATGCCAAGAATATTTTTCTCGTAACTCCCCATTTCACTGCAGAGGCTCCTTTACGGGCGCCAACACCCATTATTGCTCCGGTTATTGTATGTGTTGTACTGACCGGAATGCCCCAGTGAGTAGCAGCAAAAAGTGTAACAGCTCCAGCAGTTTCGGAACAAAATCCTTCAAAAGGTTTGAGCTTGGTAATTCTCTGTCCCATTGTTTTAACTATTCTCCAGCCACCGAACAGAGTTCCGAGTGCAATGGCTGCCTGGCACGAGTAAACTACCCAATGAGGTATTTCTGGAACATTCATACCTTTGTAAAGCAACGCTGCCCATATAATCCCCATCGATTTCTGGGCATCATTTGCTCCATGGCCAAGGCTGAATGCTGATGCAGAAACCAGCTGTAATCGTCTGAACCATTTATCAACTGAGAATGGAGGTATCTTGCGAAAAATCCACATTGTTGCTGAGGAAAGAAAGAAAGAAAAAACAAATCCAAGAATTGGTGCGATGAAAATAAATGATACGATCATAATAACACCAGATTTTACTGCTCCAAATCCTGAGCTTGCTACTGCTGCACCGATCAGACCACCTACAAGTGTATGAGATGAGCTTGATGGGAAACCCCACCACCATGTTATTAAATTCCAGGTAATTGCAGCAACAAGCGCTCCACCAATTACATTCAGGTCAATTGCATCAGGTTCAACAACACCTTTACCCATTGTTTTGGCAACCGCAAGAGGGAAAATCAGAAAGGCAATAAAATTAAAGAAGGCTGCCATTGAAACAGCCGCAAGTGGAGACAGTACTTTTGTGGATACAACACATGCTATAGAATTTGCAGAATCGTGAAATCCATTTATGAAATCGAACATCAGTACCAGTGCTACTATAATATAAAGGAAAGTCATCTTTCAGGCTTATTAAATACTTTAATTTGATTGACCAGAATTGTATATTGAAATGATAATATGCTCATTTCTATTTGATTACGTTTATAAATACCATTTCAGGTGCCGCAAAAATAATTAAACTGTGACATATTTCAAAATGGTACAGACATTAAGTTATCGCAACATTTTCAACAATATGCATATAAAAACATGCTGATTACTTTTTAAAATTTTTCTATGATTAATCACTTTTTTTATCTCCAAATTGTGCTACTTTTGCTGATTCTTCAACCTAAATTAAATATCAATTGAATATGAGCGACATACGCAAACTTGAACCAAAACAGCTCTGGAATTTCTTTCATGAAATAACTCAGATTCCACATCCTTCAAAAAAGGAACAGAAAATCGTTAATTTTATAGTAAAATTC
>JAPLEC010000324.1 GCA_026391515.1 Bacteroidia bacterium
ACGATGTTAGCAGGAGCAGGAGTAAGAATGGAAGTATACGTTTCATAATAAAATTTAAATTCTTTTTTACTTTTTATTAGTTTCATGTTACAAGTTACATGTTACAAGTTGCATGTTTGACCTGCAACCTGTAACCTGCAACAATTCTTATCTCATCAGCCATTTAAATGCATTCTCTTTAAGTTTGTTGTATGGAGGATACCTCAGAAAAAAATCGATAAGATTTGATTTCACCATTAATGACCGCATATTTGAAAATGTTTCGAACGATTTCTTTCCGTGATACCTGCCCATCCCGCTGCATCCGACACCTCCAAATGGTAAATATGGTGTTGCAAATTGAATTATTGTATCATTGATTGCTGAAGATCCGCTGCGGGTTTTTGCAAGGAACTCACGTGCAAGTTTTTTATTACGGGTAAAAATATAGACAGCCAGAGGATTGGGATTCTGATCAATTATTTTATATACTTCATCGAAATTTTCATAATCAACAACAGGAAGTACAGGTCCGAATATTTCTTCCTGCATTATAGGATCAGCAGTTTTTACATCTTTAATAACAGTCGGAGCTACATAACAGGTCTCCGGGTTGAATTTACCTCCTGTAACAATCTTGCCTGTTTTCATCAGTGAAGCCAGCCTGACAGCATTACCTGAACTTATAACATGCGGAAAATCAATGCTTTGTTCAGGATCGTCCCCGTAGAACGACCTTATTTCTTTCGTTACAAGATCAAGAAAACGATCCTTTATTTTTCTGTCAATGAGAACATAATCAGGGCTTACACATACCTGTCCTGCATTGTAAAATTTACCCCAGGCAATTCTTTTTACCGCGAAATCAAGCCTGGCATCAGATGCAACAACACACGGGCTTTTTCCACCAAGTTCAAGAGAAATAGGAGTGAGGTTTGCTGCAGCTTTTGTCATTACATATTTACCTATTTTACTGCTTCCGGTGAAGAATATATAATCGAAATTATAGTTCAGGAGGTGTTCACTTAATGAATGGTCGCCATTTATCACAGCAATCAGATCTTTGTCGAAATGATTGATTATCTTTTCTATTACCGCACCTGTATTCGGTACCTGCTGCGAAACTTTCATCACTACGCAGTTACCTGCAGCAATTGCTCCCAAAGCAGGCACCAGAGCCAACTGGAACGGGAAATTCCATGGTGACAGGATAAGAACCTGTCCGTAGGGTTGTGGAGCAATATAACTTCTGGCAATAACGTGAATGAGAGGTGTTCTGACTCTCTTTGGTCTTGCCCATCTCCTTACTTTTCTGATCGCCAGGTTAAGCTCCGCAAGTACAAAATTCAATTCAGAAGAAATAACTTCACACTCCGGCTTATGAAAGTCTTTCCATAGTGCATCTTTAATATCCTGTTCATGTTGAATGATCAGTTTTTTAAGTTTTTTCAGGTTTTCAAGACGATAATTTATGTCAAGGGTTTTTCCTGTTGTAAAAAACTTTCGCTGGCTTTCAAGTATTAATCCGATTTCTTCTTTTTCCATTGGTTTTCAAGTAAAATAAGTTGTCTGGAAATATCTATTGATGTGGTGCCTTCCTTTTGAGGTATTTGACTCATTGCATATTCCGACATCGCAGTTATTGTAAGTGCAGGATTTACACCTATATTACCCTGTATCACGGAGCCATCAGTGATAAAAAAATCAGGATAGCCATGGACTTTCAGGTTTTTATTCACAACTCCTGTCTCGCCTGATTCCGACATTGGGCAGCCTCCCAGGATATGTGCAGTTGTTGGCCTGTTGAAGAAAATTTCAAGCAGTATGTTCTGGGCTACTCCATTCACCTTCTTTGCATAGTGTTCCATAACTTCCTGTCCTACAGGTATATATGCAGGTACCTTTTTATGCCCGCTATTATCTATCTTCATCTTACCCCCAAAAATCGTTTTCTTCCACCTCATTCTCATAGCATTGTCCACTGTCTGCATGACAAGAAAAATCACAAGTTTAGTGGACCACATGAAATTAAAAACGGTTTTAAGGAAAAGGAATGGATGGCTGAATGTTTTCTTCAGAAGCTTCCAGGACCTGCCGGCAGATGTTCTTGCCCCTTCTGCAGAAAGTCCGAAAAACCATTTCATGGCATTTGAGTTATCAGGATATTTTACTATTTCAACATGTGTTTGCGGATCTGGATTAAAGACTGATGTAATTGCCAGTCCATTGTTCATTTTTTCCCTGGCACCTGAAACGGCACTGAGTGTTTCGGCATTGGTTCTGAGTTCATGACCCAGTATATCTGACAATTTTGGTAACGTGCCGTACCTGTACTTTTGCTTAAGCAGAAGCTCGAGCGTGCCCAGAGTGCCGGCTGCAATAATTAAACCTTTAGCTTTGAAAAGCTGTCTTTTCTTAAAAAGGAATGAAGTAATCTTTTTTGTTTCAATTTGATACAAGCCATCGGCAAAAGTTATTTTTTCTGCTTTTGTCTCAGGAAGTATTTCAAGACCCATTTTCTCTGCAAACCATAAATAATTTCTGTCAAGAGTATTTTTTGCATTTTCCCGGCAGCCTACCATGCAGCCCCCACATTCAGTACATCCTTTGCGAAGAGGTCCAAGCCCGTTAAAATATGGATCATTTTCCTTTTCTCCACCGTCGAGATTAACACCAACATAAACTGTATCGAATGTTTCATGGACATTCATTTCCTTTGAAACCTCCTCAAGAACAAGATCTTCTATATTAAGCTTTTTGTATTTTTTTCTTCCAAGCATAAAAGAAGCTCTGTCGTAGAAAGGTTCAAGGGTTTTTTTCCAATCACCGAACCGTGCCCAGGAGATGTTGCTAAAAAACTCATTACCAGGTATATATAATGTGTTGGCATAGACGAGGCTTCCACCGCCAACACCTGTACCGCTGAGGATGGTGGTTGTAGTATAGAAGGAAAGCTTCTGGAATCCGAATAATCTGAATGAAGGAACCCAGAGATATTTTGGAAGGTTCCAGTTGGTTTTAGGGAAATCTGTAGGATTATACCGCTTCCCCTGTTCTATAGTAAGGACTTTATACCCCTTCTCTGCAAGACGCAGGCTTGCTACACTTCCCCCGAATCCGGATCCTATGACAATATAATCATATATCATTATTTATGAATAAGTTATGGCATTACTTGGATTATCTGTTGATTGCATGACAGCAAGACTGCAAAACAATCAGACCTCATCTTTAGTTGTCTTAAACTTTTCACTTACCAGCTCCGGCCATTTCAGATCGAGATCTTCAAGGGTTTTTAACACTACATCTGCAACAGCATAAGTCTTCTGCCAGTTTTTATCAGCCGGAACAATATGCCAGGGCACTGCATTACAGGTATTAAATATTTTCTCATAAACAGCCATATATTCATCAAATTGTTCACGGGTATCCCAGTCTCCATCCTTATGTTTCCACTGCTTCTCCTTTAATTCAATACGCTCCATAAGTCTCCCTTTCTGAGCATCTTCTGAAACATTCAGAAAAAATTTCAGCACTTTGGTTTCATTATGTTCAATGGTTCTTTCAAAATCGTTTATCAGCTGGTACCGCTGAGCAATGACTTCAGGCGGAATATATTTACCGATCGTCGGGACAAGAATATCCTCGTAATGAGACCTGATGAAGATGCCTGTTTCACCTTTTCGCGGACAAATATTATGCACCCTCCACAAAAAATCGTGTGCATATTCTTCCTCCGTTGGTTTTTTGAAGCTGTCGATACTTATGCCGATTGGATTGCAATACTTCAGGAGGCCTTTTGTCACACCGTCTTTTCCTGATGCATCCATCCCCTGAA
>JAPLEC010000068.1 GCA_026391515.1 Bacteroidia bacterium
AATAAATACTTTGCCTTTCTCGTCAATTTTAAGTTGGATCGTGTATGCGGGTTCTGTCGTCTCTACCGAATTTACGCCTAACCCCTGCACTCGATTAACCTTACTAATAAAAGTTATCACGGGTGGTTTGCTGTCAATATGTGCAGTTAAAAGAAGCGTGGCCGCATTCCCCGCAAGATCTCTTGCAAAAAGAGCAATTGGCATGCCTTCATAGACATTCAACTCAACAGAAAAGTGCAGGTCCTCCGTGAGCTCAAGAATCACTTCATTTATTTTTAAAGTGCATGGCTCAGAGACATTCCCTGAAAGTTTCCCAGGAGAACCTTTGAAAACAGGGTTAGAATTCACATTATCAAAAGTAATCTTTGGGGGTGTATTATCAACCGAAAACTCTCTTTTAATTGTGCCTCCTTTGTTGCCACCCTCATCCATTGCATAGACATAGATTGTGTGAGTGCCTTCGTCAATCTTAAAAGGAGCTGTAAACTCGGCAAACTCACCATCGTCAACCTTAAAGAAAACTTTTACTCCGTTAGAAGTTGAAAGGCGTATCTCAGGAGCAGTCTTATAATAACCATTCTGACCATCTGGTGCTTGTGGGTTAATGGTAAACTCAACGACAGGAAGCGGGGTTATTTTTATTTTGTTGCTTTCAACTTCCTGTACTTCTTTTGAAGTTGACACCCTAACTCCGTATTCCCCAAGGTTTGCGGGGTTTTTTATGCCAAAGGTTTCGGGGATTTCAACCTCTACTAAACTTCCAGGCTGGATATCAAGAGGAGTTGTTATATACAAACTATGCACTTCTATCACAAAACTTTGACTTATAGTTCCATTTACTGTTATTAAATTCTGGGGAGGGTCATCAGGATACACAAAATTTTCATCAAAAGTTATCTTAATCCTATCGATATTCTTATCAAGAGCGTAAACAGGACCTGTTTTGAAAGTAATGCAAAATTCATTCACCGTATTTATGCCAGAAAATACTGCCTTTAAGTTTAAATCATCTATCTTGGAAGGCAATATTTCAACGAAAATACTTTTTCTAAATGGATCTGAAACAGTATACACTGTAATGCTATAGTTAGATGGGATTTGTGGGTTTTCAATTTTTGCTTTTTCTGAGATAAAAATAGATACCTCCGAATTCTGATCAATTGAATCACTTGCTATAATTTCAACAGTCCTACCAGATATATTCGCACTGACTTCTGTTTCGTTAACCTTAACCACGCCAGGATCAAGAAACATTGGTAATTTAAAATCATCTGAAAATTCCACATATATCTTCCCGCCTTTAGGGATAAAGCCAACTGCTGATGTTTTAAAATTTATACCTGTGGTGGATTCTGCACCTATGTAATTTTTATCAATTTCAACTTCCAGGTCTTTAATTTCAGGCTCTACTATTTCGTAAGAGGGTGACTCTACCCATTCTGGCTCAATGTAAGTAGAAATTTTCAATGTTTTATTTCCGGCAATCTCCGGATTTATTACCCCAAAGCCTTTCTTAAAGTACAAAGAAACAAAAGTTTTTGCCTTAATATCTGTAGTTGAATAAATCCTGATTGTTCCATCTGGGTCTTTATAAACTGCTGCAGGTTGCATGTTGTTAATTAATAAATTTTCTTGAAGGTTATTGGTGCCAATCGAGGTTCCTTCTGGAAACCTTATCCTTATTTCTTCCGTTTGGGATTTAATTCTTCCGTTAACTCCAGTTATAAACTGAATAAGATATTCTGCATTTACGCCTTTAAGAGGAGAGTTAACTTTGACTTCCGTTATAGTCACTATCGATTGAGTAATTTCATACTGACTTGAGCCAAGATATTGCTCCTCAATATTTCTACTCATAAGTATTACTTTCGCTGCAAAACAAATTCTGGGAGTCGAAGGATTGATCAACCCTGCTTCTTTTTTTATTAGGATATCAATCTTTTCTCCTCTATTAATTGTTTTTCCAAGAATAACAGTCAAAGTAATATCTTTGTCAAGTTTTGCAAAATACGCAGCTTTTGCTCTAACTCCATTAACAATAATAGAGCCGTATAACACATTTGGACTTTGAAAAGAGGTATCCCATTGAAATTGAATCCTGAGAGAATCAATCCCATCATATTCAGAAATACCGCCACTCAAGAGAAATTCAGTATTTTCGCCTGCTGCGGAAGGAGAAACTATAACATCAAACCAACTCAAATTGGAAATTGCGCTTACTTTCGCAAAATAAAACTGTGAATTCAGAAGTAAAAGAAGGAGAAGAATATTTATTATAAAAAACTTTATTAATTTTCGCACTTAAGAACCTCCTTACTGTTTAGGGTAAACAATTGTAACGGTTTTTGTTGTGCCGTCCCAAACAACTTCTGCACCAAATGTTTCAGATATAAATCTAATTGGCACAAGCGTTCTTCCGTTTACAATGTAAGGTGCCACATCAAGCGCAATTTCTATACCATTAACAAAGGCAGTCTTTTTTCCAATCTGCATTTTAATTTTATCACTTCCAAAATTTATGTCAATAATTTTAAAGACAGGGTCATAAGCGAACTCCGCACCAAATGCTTCTCCGATAAATCTTAGGGGAACCATCGTCCTCCCATCTTTAATGACCGGGGCAGCCTCAAGCGAATAAGTCTCATTATTTATAAGAGCATTCTTATTACCCACCTGGAGTTTCATTATAATTGATTTGCTGTATTTTACACTCACAGTTTTCTTTGTTGAGTTCCCTGCTTCGTCTATTGCAATGACCTCGATCACGGCAAATTGTCCTTCGGGAAGAGTCCTGAGAGAATAACTGAAGACTCCATCCTCCCGCACCTCGGCACTGTCTCCATTTACGGTTACTTTTGCTCCTTTTTCAGTTATGCCTTCTATAATTAAAGGCAATTTACTCACCTGCTGGAACATTACAGGTTTAACAACGGTGAGATTTGGGGGAGTAGTGTCAAGATAAACCGTTAAAACTTTTTGCGAGCTATTCCCAGCCGGGTCAGTTGCCGATATATTAATAATCTGCGGACTTGATAAAACCTCGGCACTTGCCTCAAAATTGCCAAGACCATCAACTGTTACCGAATCGCCATTCACCTTAACCATTGAACCAACATCAACCACACCCTTAACAATAAGAGTTTTGCTGTTCAATACTGAATTGTCCTGAGGAAAAATCACAACAATCTGTGGCGGAATTGTATCTACCTTAATTTGAAGTGACCTGACTTCCTCTTTGTGGTCTTCCTTATCAACGGCATAATAATAGAG
>JAPLEC010000088.1 GCA_026391515.1 Bacteroidia bacterium
TTACTTTATCAGATTTTGAAAAAGAGGCTGGTGTATCATTTAAAGGCTCAAGCTATGATTGCGGAAATATCAGCTGGTGTGAATGGGTAAAATGGAATGCTGATCAGGTTACACAACTTGTCGGGGAAATAAATAAAACATTGAAGGGACATAATAAAAAATTGCTTTTATCAGCGGATGTTTTTCCGGATTATGAGATGGCACAGGTAGAAATTGGCCAGGATTGGGATAAATGGGCTAAGGATAAAATCGTTGATATTGTCTGCCCCATGTTATACACGAATAATCCGGTTCTTTTCAGGCAATATGCCGAAAAAGCAGTTCGTGTTGCAGATCATAAAGTTCTTTTATTGCCAGGCATTGCAACGACTTCTGTTCACAATATTAGCACCTGTGATGATTTAATCGACCAGGTAAAAATCTGTCAGACATCAGGTGCTGATGGAATGGTTTTTTTCAGGCTCAGCTTAAAGGAAAAGAAATATATCGAAAGCATAAAAGAAATGGATTCATTCATTTCTGACACGATAGGCAAATGATGAATTGGTTAAGAGTCAGCTCTGTACTGCTTTTTTTGTTACCTTTCTTTTCATCATGTAACGATAAGCCGGCGGTCAGATCAGATGTGCTTTCAGGCGATTACTGGAAATCCCAGGCTCTTAAAGATATAGTGCCATACTGAACCAGTTTCTCTCTGGATAATAAAATTCGCTCCACAATCACTCCCTTGAAATATACCATCCCCGACAATAACAATATCTGATAAAATTTGATGTGGTAAAAAAAGACTTAATCACCTGTATATTAATGCAGTATAAAATTGAAATGCCCCAAAATGTCAAACCTTGGGGCATTAAATTGATATAAAGAACTACTATTTTACCCGTGTCATTGTATCAATTTTTACGGGTTTGTTATTTACAATTGTAGTTTGCACCAAAATATCAGGTGATTTAAATTCCACTTCATATTTCATTGACGCATTATCGGGATTCGAAATATCATTATATGAAAGCATTACACATTTATTTGTAGCTATGAACCAAGATGAATATAAGGCATTATCCATCCCTTTAATCATTTCAGACATACTGTATTTATCAAGGTTTTTGTCATAACCCCAAAGTTGCTTACCTTCTATAAAAATTTTACCTTTGGTAATACACTTAAAATAACCTTCAAATCCTGTTCCATAAGATTTTACATCCCAAAGAATAGTCGTGTCTTTAGCCGATTCACTCTTCCAAGAACCTATAAACTGTCTATGTAATTCAACCTGATTTATTTCTTTCGATGTTTCGCTATTCTTCGCACTTTTTTCAAAGCCAGATTCATTAGCACTAATAACTATCCATTTATTGTCGACTTTCTTAAACAAGTATTGTAATGCCCATGGATATTGAAGTATAGCGTGACCATCTTTAAAATTCATTACCCATTTGGAATTTGCTGTGTACAAAACATTGGAATTATCAATCACCATATATTTTTCATCCAATATTGTACTTTTTTGATTTATTAATGTGGCAAATATGGACTTCCCCATGTCGGCAAATTTTTGATAATTAAAGAGATTGCCATTGTATAAAAAAACAAAATCTGGTGAATCAAGGCAATTACCAATGATCATGTCAAAATTTGCTTCTTCAGCACCCTTTATAATTGTACTCATAACTTCTTTTACTTCACCTTTTATTTTCTCTTTTTGAGCATCAGATACTGGCTTATTGTTTGTCCC
>JAPLEC010000400.1 GCA_026391515.1 Bacteroidia bacterium
AGAAACTGCTGAACTGGCAAACATAAAAGGACCCGGGATTATTAACCATATCTGGCTCACATTCAATGAAGCAAGTCCAAACTGGCTGGAACCAAAAGGTTCAGCAAATCCGGCAGAGATTGTCCTTAGGATTTATTGGGATAATTTTTCTGAACCTGCTGTCGAATCTCCTCTTGGCGATTTTTTTGCAGCCGGTTTTGGCCTGAGGACAGAAATAATTTCAACTCCCGTCATAGTTGAGAGCGGCGATGGATATAACTGCTTCTGGACCATGCCTTTCCGTGAAGCGGCAAAGATCACTGTGACTAATGAAGGCGATAAAGCAGTGAGGAGCTTTTATTACCAGATCGATTATACTGAGGTCAACAAGCTGCCCGGGAATACAGCCTATTTCTGCGCTCAATACCGGAATGAATTCCCTGAAAAAACAGGCGATGATTACCTGATACTGGATGCAGAAGGCAAAGGCCATTATGTTGGCACGGTAATGTCTGTCCGTTCACGGAGTCCTTATTGGTTTGGCGAAGGAGATGCTAAATTCTATATCGACGGGGAGCAGGCACCATCAATTTGGGGGACCGGAACTGAAGATTATTTCCTGTGTGCCTGGGGACTGAATGAATGCATTACTCCGTATTTCGGGTGCACTTATAAAAGCATGGATACTGAAGAGGACCTCGGAGTGAAGTTTACACTTTACCGTTGGCATCTGAACGATCCGGTCAGGTTTAACAAATCGCTTAAGTTTAAAATAGAACACAAAGGGTGGATATCTGCCGACGAAACTGAAACCAGAAAAGTTGATGGACATGTTGAAAGAGAGGATGATATGGCGACTGTTGCATTCTGGTACCAGGTTGGTCAGCCGAAACGTTTTACAAAGCTGCCGCCTTATTCTGAACGTGTTGTACCGAATCTCGATATAATCTTTGAGGGAAAAGATATGATGAAGACAATCCGTCACTCATCGGGCAAGGTTGAATTACAAAACGGTTTTGACTGGACCGGCGATGGTCAGATCTTCTTTACTCCTTCTTTTGACAAAGCGTGGCTGGAAACAGATTTTTATATAGAGAAAGAAGAATCAAGAGGTCTTGTGGTGCGACTGACAAATTCGTACGACTATGGGACTTATCGCATATTTATTGATGGAGTCGCCATACCAGACGTTCCAATGACAATTGATATGGATTTTAATACCCCTGCTGAAAATGTTAAGCTTATCGATTTGTACTCAAAGAACACTATTGTTAAAGATTATTACCTTGGAAGCACAACCCTCAAAAAGGGAAAGCATATAATCCGGTTTGAATCCGCAGGACAGAACGACAATTCAAAAGGTAATTACCTGGGCTTCGATTCATTCAGACTAAGGGAAAGATGGCTTAAAAAGAGAGCTTCGCTGAAATAATTAAAAGAGATTTTCGGACTTTTATTTTTGTTTGGGAGCAATGTAGAGAATATCCTCTTTCATATGTACCGTCTTATCTTTGTGGTTGGCAATTATTACTCCCAGAACAATCGCCAGGGTCAGAACAATAAAGATCAGGAACGGTGGGCTCTTTATCAACTCAATCAGGAAGTAATTTCTCTTCATTCAATTATGGGCATTTAATTGAGTTTATCAGACTATAAAATTATTAAACATCGGTTTACAATGCAAATTTATTTTGCATATTGTTTATTTACAGAAGGTTAATGAAAACCATTAAAATCAGGATGCCCTGAAAAAGCTGAAATTGACCCCGCCGTAATTCCGATGCTCAAAAAATAATTTATGGCCGTTGAAGCTCATATTACGGGGGTGTTCAAGGATAAAAAACCCGTCTTTCTTTACAACACCCGATCCGGTTACCAGATCCGGTATATCTTTCAGCCATGGCAAAGTATAAGGCGGATCGGCGAAAACGATATCATATTGTACAGAACAGGTTTTCAGAAATGCCCTCATGTCAATATGTATTGTTTTGATATTTTCAAAGCCCATATCTTTAATAATGTGCCTGATACCGGCAATATGCTTAAGGTCCTTTTCTACCAGATGCACCTCCCTGGCGCCGCGTGAAGCAAATTCGTAACTGATGCTGCCTGTTCCGGAAAAAAGGTCAAGCACAATTATTTCTTCAAAATTGACCCTGTTAGTGAGGATATTGAACAGGCTTTCGCGGGCAAAATCAGTAGTGGGCCTTGCTTTAAAACCCGGGTATGGAACAATTCTTCTTGACTTGTATTTGCCTCCGATTATTCGCAATTTGTAACACTGAAAAGATTAATATATCTGTGCAGCTCTATATCGTTGAATACATAGCTGAATGTAAAATTACCTGCCGGTCCGGTAAATTTTATATTCCTTATATACATTGCAAATCCTGAGTATATATCATCATATTTTTCTGTAATTCCGCTGAAATGAAGTGCCTCCTCGTGAGCTATGTTCATTCTTTTAAAGACATTCAAAACATAATAAAGGATATCGTTTATATTCCTGTAATAGAATGTGTTACTGAATTTCAGGGAGCTGTGATCATATACAAAAATGTTGAAAAATTCTCTTTCAATATGGACATGAACCAGGAAACCATCCACGTTTTTACTGCTGTGTGAAAGCTGGTTCAACAATGGTTTTGTATGATGAAACGGATGTGTTCCGGGAAATAAATGTCCTGAGATATCAAGAAGCGATTTCTGAATCGCAAAGACGACATAAGCATCAGGATCAGCCAGTTTGTTGGTTATGATTACATCATTTTCATCCCTGTTTAAATTGAATTTAAAATATTCCTCTTTTTTCCCCGGATCGAAAAGTGGCGCAGGTACCAGGGTAAACTTTGGAGATGGCATTACCATGTTGACTTTTTTGTACCGTTTTGTCAGAAAATCATCCTTGCTGATCAGCTCGCTTATCTTGTCAGAGGCAAAATACTTGTTCTCATCCGGCTCTGAAGAGCGTAAAAGAACATATTTATTTCTAATGGTGTCGAGGATTGAGAAAGCTAAACCATCAGGACTCATCTGAATTGAAAGTTCATAGTTCTCAGTCGAGTTAATATCGAGTGTCTCATCAAAGAGTTCAAGAAAAGGCATCAGCAGAATATTAATATATTAACTCTGTGTAACTCTGTGCTCCTCTGTGTCACTCTGTGAAACAAAAAGATTTTTGAAGAACTTACACCGAGAAACACAGAGAATCCACAGAGAGCCACAGAGATTTTTTTTAAATTCTTAAAATGAATAGTTAAGTTTACAAACAAAATTAAAAAAAATATCTGACCAGCCATAAGTTATCCGGTAATATAGTAATGCGCGATACAATTATATATAATAACCTCTGTAAAAACCTGGGAAACACTCCCACTGATGATCAGTCGACTGCTCTTAAGAAAATCGCTTCATATATCTGCGAAAACAGCAACGACATAATTTTCCTTCTGACAGGTTATGCAGGTACCGGAAAAACAAGCGTGATAAGCTCGGTCGTTAAAACACTTGACCTTTTAAGGATGCGTTCGGTTCTTATTGCTCCAACGGGAAGAGCTGCAAAAGTACTTGGGTCATATTCGGGTAAGCAGGCATTCACCATTCATAAAAAGATCTACAGGCAAAAATCTTCTAAGGACGGAATGGGCAGTTTTATGCTCGACAGGAATAAGCATAAAGATACCTATTTTATTGTGGATGAGGCATCTATGATTTCAAATACATCATCAGAGACATCACTTTTCGGAAGCGGCAAGCTCCTCGACGATCTTCTGGAATATATTTATTCAGGAACAGATTGTAAGCTTATTCTTGTCGGCGACAGTGCCCAGCTGCCTCCTGTGGGATCGGTGCTCAGTCCTGCTTTAGATCCTGAAGCCCTCAGGGAATTTGGCTTTGGTTTGATTACCACCGAGCTGAAACAGGTGGTTCGTCAGAGTGAAACTTCCGGCGTTCTGATGAACGCGACAAAGGTCAGGCTGCAGATTTCTGAGAATGATCTTGTCCATCCATCGATGGATTGTGTGAACTATAAAGACGTTATCCGGCTGACAGGCGAGGGGCTGATTGATGAATTATCAACCTCCTACGGGATTTGCGGATTGGAAGGTACAATAATAGTTGTGTATTCAAACAAACAGGCAAACCGCTATAACCAGGGGATCCGCAACAGAATATTTTTCAGGGAAGAGGAGATAAGTCCCGGTGACATAGTTATGGTTGTGAAAAATAATTATTTTCTTGTCGAGGATGATGAAGAGGGACCTGGATTTATTGCGAATGGAGATATTGCTGAAGTAAAAAAGATCAGGAAATATGAAGAGAGGTATGGTTTCAAATTTGCCGAGATGACTCTCTATTTTCCTGACTATGATTTCGAAGTGGAATCAAAAGTGATGATGGATGTTCTTCATCTCGATACACCCGCATTACCGGCAGAAAAAAACAAGGAGCT
>JAPLEC010000033.1 GCA_026391515.1 Bacteroidia bacterium
CCTACCTTAGTACATATCTTGTTTAATATCTCTTTCGATAAGAAAAGAATCAAGAGAGTCTGGAATGTCTGTCTCATTGCTGCAGGTGTGTTCTTTGTTATCTTCTGGCACATGTGGCCCGCACTGGCAATCACAGCCGTTGGAATAAATAATCTGCTTGATGAAAGATGGTCTGAAAAACGCAAAGAGTTTCCGAACTATATAAACATATTTGTTACTGTTCTGTTTGCAACCTGGTACTTGTCGACTGAATGGCTGCCACTAGGTGCCCATAACAGCGAATTTGTAAACTTCCTTTTCGTTGCAGGAATTGTAACAATAATTCTTCTTGCCCTGATGTCAATGGTTCATTTTTATGAAAAGATACTTCGCTGGGCTTTACTCAATAAATGGAAATTCCTGATGATCCCGGCCTTTACTTTGTTTTTCGGTCTTTTGATCTGGCAGGGCTTTGACAAATTTTTCGGATTTATAGCAACTGGGGCTGAAAAAGTCGGCTGGAAAAGTTTCCGGCAGACTACAGCATGGCAAGGTGCAGTTAAAACATTCCCCGGTACGGGCAAGGAATTTATGCCATCGCTGAATGAGGGTTCATTCCTCCTTATGCCAACAAGTATGCCGCATTCAAGTATTGAAAAAAATCTGGGATATATAGAGACTCTCGATAAACGTCTTTCAACAATTCCTGAGGTCGAAGTTGCGGTTGGTAAATGGGGCCGTGTTAATTCAGCGCTTGACCCTGCGCCGATCCAGATGTTTGAAAATACTATAAATTACCGTTCTGAGTATATACTCGATGAAAACGGTCACCGCATGCAGTTTAAGGTGGACAAGAAAGGCAATTATATTCTGAAGGACAATTCAACATACAATCCTCAAACAGAGGCATTCAGAGTTATACCTTATGATAGTCTCATCGCGGATAATAAAGGAGAATATTTTCGTCAATGGCGGCCACAGATAAAAAAGCCGCTCGATATCTGGAACGAGATTGTAAAAGTGACAGATATACCTGGATTGACTTCTGCACCGAAATTGCAACCTATTGAAACCCGGCTTGTCATGCTTTCGACAGGGATGCGCGCACCGATGGGACTTAAAGTGTATGGTCCCGACCTTAATACAATAGAGGAAGCCGGGATGATGTTTGAGAAAGCACTGAAGGATGTACCTTCAATTAAAGCCTCAGCAGTTTTCTACGACCGTGCTGTTAGTGCACCCTATCTTGAGATAAAGCTTAATCGTGAAGCAATGGCCCGTTACGGGATGACAGTGAGCGATGTCCAGGAAATATTACAAGTTGCTGTCGGTGGAATGACGCTTTCGACATCGGTAGAGGGACGTGAACGCTTTCCATTAAGGGTAAGATATGCCCGTGAATTACGAGATAATCCCGACGATCTGAAACGCATACTTGTTCCAGCAATGAATGGAGTTCAGATCCCTCTCGGTGAAATTGCTGATATTGATTATACGCGAGGCGCCCAGATGATCAGAAGCGAAAACACTTTTCTTGTCGGCTTTGTCATTTTCGATAAACTGGAAGGGAAAGCCGAAGTTAATGTCGTAGAAGAAGCAGGTAAGATTTTAAAGGGGAAAATTGACTCGGGAGAAATAATGCTTCCTCCCGGAGTTACTTACAAATTTGCAGGTAATTACGAAAATCAGATAAGAGCT
>JAPLEC010000125.1 GCA_026391515.1 Bacteroidia bacterium
GCAAGCTCGACAATGGTTTGACATATTATGTTTACAAAAACAGTCTGCCTAAGGAGCGGGCAATGTTTTACCTTGTGGTAAATGCCGGAGCCATTAACGAAAATGAAGACCAGAACGGTCTGGCACATTTCTGTGAGCACATGGCTTTCAATGGTACTAAAGCTTTTCCCGATAAAGGAATTTTAAATTACCTGCAATCTATCGGCGTATCATTTGGGAAAGGACTAAATGCAGGTACTTCGAGTGCCATGACTGTCTATACCCTTAACGATATTCCCACTGTCAGGGAAGGATATATTGATTCGTCGCTCCTGGTCCTTCGTGAATGGGCTTCTAACGTGACATATTCCGATAATGAGATCAACAAGGAAAGAGGAGTCATTCATGAAGAATGGCGTACTGGCGGCGGGGCAAGTCTCAGGATGAGCAAGATCACAAACCCTGTTCTTTATGCCGGGTCGAAATATGCCAATCATAATGTAATTGGCGAGGTCAGTGTAATTGATAATGCAGCTCCTGATTTCTTGCGCAGCTATTATAAAAAGTGGTACAGGCCCGATCTGCAGGCTATTGTTGTTGTTGGTGATATTGACAGGGAAGCTGTCAGGAATAAAATAGCAAAGCTTTTCTCCGATATTCCTAAAAATAAGAAGGAAGCTGAAGATGTAAAAACACTTGTCAGAGATAATAAGGACGTTCTTGTTACGATTGCGACCGATAAGGAGGCACAGAATGTATCTATACAATTGTATATAAAGCATCCCGGAGTCGAAGTAAAAGATCTGAATTACTATAAGCAAAGGCTCGTAAATAACCTCTATAACTCGATGCTATCCGACAGGTTCAGTGAACTGGTTCAGAAAGAGAATCCACCTATGTTGTCAGCTTACTCAGGGTACAGTTCCCTGACAAAATACCAGGATTGTTATATAATGTATGTCAATGCACTTACCGCCGATCCGGTAAGGTCGTTCAAAGCTGCACTGACTGAGAATGAAAGAGTAAAGAGGTTCGGGTTTACAGCCGGCGAGCTGGAACGGGCAAAGAAAAGGCTGCTTTCATCGTACGAGAATTCGTTTAACGAGAAAGATAAAAGGCTCTCTGGTTCTATTGTATATGAATACATCAGCAATTTCACATCCGGTTATCCTGCACCGGGTATTACTTACACCTATGATCTTGCAAAGAGTTTCTTGCCTACGGTAACACTCGAGCAGGTGAACTCTCTTCCAAAAGAGTGGATCACTGATAATAACCAGGTTATTGTTGTAACAGGCCCGGTAAAAGATGGAGTAAAAATACCTTCGGAAAGTGAATTATTAACTGCCAGGGATGAAGTCATGAAATCTTCAATTGAACCCTACGTCGATAAAGTTCTCCCGACATCCCTTATAAAAGATGAACTCAAAGGATCGCCGGTTATTAAGAAGGAGTACATCAAAGAATTTGATGGGATCAAGCTTACGCTTGCAAACGGTGCAAGAGTGTGGCTCAAACCAACCAACAATAAAGCAGATGAGATCTTGCTTACTGCTTTCAGTAATGGCGGCAGTTCTCTTATTCCGGATGCTGATCTTCCTTCTGCTTATCTTGCCTCCACAATAAAGAATTCATGCGGAATTGGTGAATTTTCCAGTCAGGACCTTAATAAATTTTTATCAGGTAAAAATGTCAGAGCATCAACCGGACTTATCGACCTTGAAGAGCTTATTAATGGATCATCTTCGGTCAAGGATTTTGAAACAATGCTTCAGCTCACTTATATGAAATTTATGCCGGCAAGGCATGATGATGAAGTATTGAAGTCGCTGATCCAGCGAAGTAAGGCTTCCATCGAAAACAGAAAAGCCAATCCGAATTCAGTCTATTCCGATACTCTTTCCATGTTGCTTAGCAATTATAGTCCGCGTACCTTACTTCAAAATATTGAATTCTTTGATAGAATGAATATTGAAAAGGCCTATTCAATTGCCAATGATCGCTATAAGGACGCCGGCGATTTTAATTTCCTGTTTGTCGGGAACATTGATACAATCAAAATGATACCGCTGATAGAAAAGTACATCGGTTCAATTCCCGATGATAGTCGAGAGGAATTCTGGGTTGATCATAAAATATGGCCTAAAAAGGAGCATTTTGTAAAGAGGATCTATGTTGATATGAAGGATCCTAAAGCTATGAATTATGTTTATTTCTGTGGCGAAATGCATTACACTCCCGAAGATGCTGAATATATCAACGCTCTCAGGTACATTCTAAATATGAGGTACGTAGAGTCGATCAGGGAAAAAGAGAGTGGCACTTACGGTGTCGGTGTCTCGGCCTCTCTTACTTCACGTCCTGTAAATACATTCAAGGTATCAATGAATTTCACATGTGCTCCCGAAAGGGCCGATTACCTGAGGGGATTAGTGATTGAGGAACTAAACAATATAAAGACAAAAGGTGTCACTGAAGAAGAGGTGAACATGACCCGGGAGAATTTTCTCAAGGAGGATGCTGAGAGGATGAAGACAAACAGTTTTATAATTGACCGGATTGAGAATTTTATAAACAATGGCGTTTACACCCCATTACCAGAAAACTCAACAGATATCTACAAGAACCTTGACGGCAAGAAGATACAGGAGATGGCCAATAAGGTCTTCAAGGATAATTACTTTGAGTTTGTGATGATGCCGAAGACTTCTCAATAGAGATTTAATCTTATCAGCGCAAAAATAACATTCAGATTTAACTGTTATTCTCATATAAAGATATCTTTGTTTGTAATAAACTGTTTCACCTCTGAAAGATGAAGAAGAAGATACAAACCTGATTATATTAAATTCCTGACATACTCAATCGCTTCTTGTGATGAGACCATTAACCACGTAGTAACAATTAAAACCTTATATCCTGAGTTAAAAGAATTTGCAGGATTTGAGGATGAATATGATAAGCTGGGAAGAAAGATTAATAACTATCTGCAGTATGTCGAAAAAAACTGGAAACCCAAATAAGTAGGTTTTTATACCAAGAGCTAACTTTTAGAATCAAACTATCGAACACCGAGCACCGAGCACCCAGTACCCAGAATCAAAAACCTTATATTACTAATCAAATACATTATTAAATGAAAACGTCTCTTTCCTTCCTTCTTCTGCTTGGAATGACCACTGTTTTTGGCCAGGTCGTTCCCTTGAATCCTGATGTCTTATATGGCAAGCTCGACAATGGTTTGACATATTATGTTTACAAAAACAGTCTGCCTAAGGAGCGGGCAATGTTTTACCTTGTGGTGAATGCAGGTGCGATAAATGAAAATGAAAGCCAGAACGGACTGGCACATTTCTGCGAGCACATGGCTTTTAACGGCACTAAAGCCTTTCCCGACAAAGGAATACTGAATTACCTCCAGTCAATCGGTGTTTCATTCGGAGGCGGACTCAATGCTTATACTTCAAGCGCCCTGACTTGTTATACTCTCAATAACATTCCAACAGTGAGGGAAGGATATATCGATTCTACCCTGCTGATTCTTCGCGAATGGGCGACAAACGTTACATATTCAGATGAAGAAATTAACAAGGAAAGAGGGGTTATTCACGAGGAATGGAGAACAGGTGGCGGAGCCGGTCTCAGGATGAGCAAGATTACAAATCCCGTTCTTTATGAAGGATCAAAATATGCAAATCACAACACAATCGGTGATGTCAATGTTATTGATAATTTTGCACCAGACTTTTTACGCGCCTATTATAAAAAATGGTACAGACCTGATCTTCAGGCGGTTATAGTTGTTGGTGATATTGATAAAGAAGCCATTAAGAAAAAGATTGTAAAGCTATTTTCTGATATCCCGAAAAACAAAACAAAACCTGAAGATGTTAAAACACTTGTTAAGGATAATAAGGATCTACTGGTAACGATAGCCACTGATAAGGAAGCGACTAATCTTTCAATTCAAATGGTATTCAAGCATCCCGGAACCGAAATAAAAGATCTCAATTATATGAAGGGAAGACTTGTAAATAGTTTATATAATATTATGCTTTCCCAAAGGTTCAGTGAGATAATACAAAAAGAGAATCCTCCGATGTTATCTGCTTATTCAGGATATGGTTCTCTGACCAAATATCAGGATTCATATATGATATATGTCAATGCATTGAATGTTGATCCCATAAGGTCATTTAAAGCTGCGCTTACTGAAAATGAAAGAGTAAAAAGGTTTGGATTCACTGCCAGTGAGCTGGAGCGTGCAAAAAAGAATATGCTCGTATCTTATGAAAACTCTTATAATGAAAGAGATAAGCGGCTTTCGAATTCTGTTATCGGTGAATATCTGAGCAATTTTACCTCAGGGAATCCTGCACCCGGGATAACATACACCTATGAGCTTGTGAAAACTTATATCCCCACCGTTACACTGGAACAGGTTAACAGTCTGGCTAAAACATGGATGACAGATGAGAACCAGGTAATTGTTGTTACAGGTCCTGAGAAAGAAGGTGTTAAAATCCCTGCTGAAAGTGAATTAAGGGTTGCCAAAGCTGAAGTCATGAGTTCAGTAATTGAACCTTATGTTGAAAAAGTGCTGCCGACCACACTTATATCCGGGGAATTGAAAGGATCACCCATTGTAAAGGAAGAGTATATAAAGGAGATTGACGGAACGAAGCTAACGCTGGCAAACGGTGCAACTGTATGGCTCAAATACACCAATAATAAAGCTGATGAAATAAGTCTGCATGCTGTCAGTAAGGGTGGAACTTCACTGATTGCAACTGAAAATCTGGCATCGGCATCCATTGCCGCCACGGCAAAAAGCCTGTGCGGCATTGGTGAATTCTCGTACCAGGATCTCAGGAAGTTCCTGGCTGGTAAAAATGTCAGTGCAAACGCAATAATTTCAGAACTGGAAGAAGGAATATATGGAACCAGTTCAGTGAAGGATGTCGAAACGATGCTGCAGCTTTTTTACCTGGCATTTACGCCTGTCCGGCATGATGACGAGGTTCTGAAATCTTCTATTCAAAGAGGGAAGGCCAGCCTGACAAACAGGAATGCTAATCCGAATAATGTCTTTTCCGATACTCTTTCAATGCTGCTCAGCAATTATAGTCCGCGGACGCTCCTGCAAAATGCTGAATACTATGATAAAATAAATATTGAAAAGGCTTATTCAATTGCCGATGACCGTTATAAGGATGCCGGTGATTTTTATTTCGTCTTTGTCGGTAACATTGATTTAAACACAATGAAACCGTTGATCGAAAAGTATATCGGCTCGATTCCGGATGACCCTCGTGAGGAAACCTGGATTGACCACAAGATATGGCCAAAGAGAGAACATTTCGTCAAGAAAATATATGTTGAAATGAAGGATCCGAAGGCTATGAATTATGTGTATTTCTGTGGTGAAATGCCTTACACTCCGGAAAATATTGAATATATCAATGCTCTCAGGTACATCCTCAATATGAGGTACGTGGAATCAATAAGGGAAAAAGAATCAGGGACTTACGGAGTTGGAGTTTCGTGCTTCTCCAATGCCCGTCCTGCTCACACATACAGGGTATCGATGAACTTCACCTGTGCTCCTGAGAGGGCTGATTACCTAAGGGGATTGTTGCTCGATGAGCTTAACAATATCAAGACAAAGGGTGTCACCGAGGTAGAGGTGAACATGACCCGTGAGAATTTCCTTAAAGAAGATGCCGAGAGAATGAAGACAAACAGTTATATCATGGACCGGGTTAAATGTTACATCAACAATAACCTTTACACCCCGCTGCCTGAAAACTCAACAGAAATCTACAAGAACCTGGATGGCAAGAAGATACAGGAGATGGCCAATAAGATCTTCAAGGATAATTATTTCGAGTTTGTGATGATGCCGAAGACTGCTCAATAGAAATTTAATTTTATCATCGTCAGAAAAAACAATAACATTCAGATTTAGCTGTTATTCGCTTATAAAGATATCTTTGTTTGTAATAAACTGTTTCACCTTTAAAAGATGAAGAAGAAGATTTTTATAATCATTTTTTCGCTTTTAATTTTCCCTCTCCTGGCCCTGAATGCTCAGAATGTGGAAGTTGTTATTTCCGGGATCAGGTCAGAAAAGGGGCAGATAGTGATTGGTGTTTTCAAGGATAATGAAAGTTTCAAGATCGAAAAAGCGTTCCTGAGTAAAAAGTTTGTCAAAAAAGGTGTCTCAAAAGGAGAAATGACGGTTAAATTTGATCTGGAAGCTGGTACCTGGGGCTTGTCATTATTGGATGATGAGAACAGTAACGGGAAGATGGAATATAGCTTTATCAAGATACCGAAAGAAGGATTTGGATTCTCGGACTATTATCACACAGGGCTTAAAAAGCCAAAGTTTGATGCTTTCAAGTTCGACATAACTGATGGTCAGAAACAGAAGATTAGCATCAGGATGAAATATATGTAAAACATCGTGTTATATAACACTAATTTCCCTATCTTTAAAGTTTGTTTTCCCGTGCTTAATTTAAACTCGCTGTACAATGAAAAAGAAGGTTATTCTGAAAAGGATTTTTCACCGTGACAGGTGGCGGATTGCACTTTTCTTTGATTTTGATGAGAAGCTGAAAGCAGTCGTGAATTCAATCAACGGTATTGCATTCAGCAGCACCAACAAATGTTTTTATGTTGATGATTCCGAGGAGAATCTAAAGCTGGTTTTAAAAGCTTTTAAAGATACTGCCGATGTTGACATTTCTTCTATGGCTTGGAAAGAAAAGATGATTGAAAAAACTGATTATCAATCTGTTGAATCAGGTTCTGGAATAATTCCGGTTACTTCATCAGATCAAAACGAAAGGGATTATAACGACACTTTTCAGCCCAGGACTATCAGAACAGTAGCTGGAAGGAGAAACAACGATAAGGATCGTAGTGGAAATCATGATAACAGGAGTTTTGATCCTGTGGAGTTCAGGATAAGTGAGAAAGAAGGATTGCTGGTAGTAAAAT
>JAPLEC010000183.1 GCA_026391515.1 Bacteroidia bacterium
GCTTATAAAGACGGATTCATTTTCGAATGGTTTTCACAATTTGTAAGAGATCCTTTTCCACAGGAAGTGAAGTTCAGCACAAAATGGTTTAAATATGACAAAGCTTACTGGGTGAAGTTTGATAATATTACTCCAGGCACACTTGCTTCAATTGATGCTAAATTCACTGGATTAAATGCTATTGAAATAACTTCAAGCGGATTGGATGCATTTACTCTTAAACTGGCTGGACATCCTCAATTTAATTCAGGACAGAAGGTAACCTTAAAGGTTGATGGTAAGTCATTCACAGCAAAAAGTTCGGATGGAATCTCATTCAGGAAGGTAAATGGAGCATGGGTCAATAATAAATATACTCCGGGTCTGTTATCAAAACAGCAAGGTGCAGAGGGTCCTGCTGAAGCTGCAGTCAGCAGCAATCATATATATGTTTACGGGACAGGCGGAAATCCAACCAGGGAAGAGCTTGCCGAAAGAATGACTCAGGCTTATTCTGTTGCCGATTGGTCTGGAATGGGCGGAAAAATAATGGTCTTCCCACGCGTGCTTTCTGATAAAGAGCTGAGACAGAGCGATTATGATAATTCGAATCTGATACTTTTTGGCACACGTGAAACCAATGCTATAATTGAAAAATTTGCCGATAAGCTGCCGGTTCATCTTAAGGCAGATGCTAAAGAATATGGACTGGTTTATATCTTCCCTGTCAATAAACATTATGTTCTGGTAAATTCAGGTCTTCCATGGTGGACTCCTGCAAAGAAAGCTGCAGGTCAGCCAGGATTCGCCTTTATGGGTTCAAAAGTTGATGCACTAAAGAATCTTAAAGATTTTATCCTATTCAAAGAGAGTTCGGATAATGTAATTACTCAGGGCAACTTTGATAACACATGGAAACTACCTTCGGATGCTGTAAATGCAATGAACGCAACCGGAGTAATAAGCTTTAAATAAAATCTGCTGAAACTTAGGCCTTTTATGGGAAAAACAATTAAAATAGGCATCCTCCGCGAAACGAAAAATCCTCCGGACAAAAGAGTCCCCTTAACGCCATCCCAAATTAAAGCGCTCAGAGAAAAAATTCCTTCTGTTGAATTTTATGTCCAGCCAAGCGACATTCGTTGCTATTTAAACACGGAATATGATAATCTAAAAATTCCGTTAATTGAGGATCTTAGCAACTGCGACATTCTGATGGGTGTGAAAGAGGTGGATAAGAAAACTTTTATTCCAGAAAAAACATACCTTTTCTTTGCACATGTCGGGAAGAAACAGCCTCAAAACCATGAGATGTTCAAAACAATGGCCGAGAAGAAAATAAGACTTGTTGATTATGAATATCTGACAACGGACAAGGGCGAAAGGATTGTCGCATTTGGCCGTTGGGCAGGTATTGTCGGTGCATATAACGGGCTGAGAGCCAAAGGAATAAAATCAAAGAAATTTAATCTGAAGCCTGCTCATCAGTGTCACAACCTCGAAGAAATGTGGGCAGGTCTTCGTCCCATAGAACTAAGCCCCGGACTTAAAATTCTTGTAACCGGAGGTGGTCGCGTTGCACATGGCGCCAGCGAAACTCTTAAAGTATGCAACACAGTTCAGGTAGATCCGGATGATTTTGTATCCCGTGAATTTGATGTCCCGGTATTCTGTCAGATAGGTCCTGAAAAATATACCAGGCATAAGAGTATGAAGCAGTTTGATTTCTGCCATTTCACAAAACATCCGGATGAGTATGAATCAGCTTTTATGCCATTTACCAAAGTCACAGATATCTTAATTACAGGTCACTACTGGGATCCAAAATCTCCTGTCTTTTTCACGAAAGGAGATATGAAAAAACCTGAATTCAGGATCTCAGTAATAGCCGATGTAAGCTGTGATGTCAACGGACCGATTCCTTCAACATTAAGAGCTACAACTATTTCAGATCCGTTTTATGAATATAATCCGCATCTTGAAGCCGAAGAATCAGCATTCTCCAACCCGAAGAGTATTACAGTCATGTCGATCGATAATCTTCCGGGAGAGCTTCCGCGTGATGCATCGGAAGATTTTGGTAAGCAGCTGATTGAAAGTACATTGCACGATCTTTTTTCTGAAAATGAAAGTCCTGTGATAGAACGGGCAACTATTCTTAAAAATGGCAAGCTTACACCCACGTTCAGTTATCTGAAGGATTATCTTATGCATTAAAATCTATTCTCTTTTACTAAATTTGAGTTTTACTTGCGACATGCGAATAATTATTCTCGGCACCGCACATCCTTATCGTGGAGGACTGGCTTCATACAATGAACGTCTTGCTCAGCAATTCGTTTCAGAAGGACATGATGCAGAGATTTACACCTTTACTCTTCAGTATCCGGGATTTTTGTTTCCCGGAAAAACACAATATACTGATGGTCCTGCACCACGGAACCTGAAAATAACAAGGGTACTTAACTCTGTCAATCCATTTAACTGGATCAGAATAGGTTACAGGATCAGAAAGCTGAAACCGGAAATGCTTTTGATCAAATACTGGCATCCGTTTATGTCGCCGTGCTTTGGGACAGTTGCCAGAATCGCAAAAAAAAATAAGTCAGGAAACGCCAGGGTGATCTGCATTTTTGATAATGTTATTCCCCATGAAAAAAGTATTCTCGACAGGATTCTTACTAAATATTTTACCGGCAGCATTGACGGCGCAATTGTTATGTCTCGGAGCGTCGGCGACGATCTGAAAACATTCCGGGTAAATATTCCTGTAGCATTAAATCCTCACCCTCTGTACGATAATTACGGTTCCTTGATTTCACGTGCAGAAGCATTGAAGAAGCTGAACCTTTCAGAAGAAAAACGTTACTTACTTTTCTTCGGATTCATCAGGGCATATAAAGGTCTCGATTTACTTTTAGAAGCATTTGCAGATAAACGACTGAGAGATAAAAAGTTAAAATTAATTGTTGCAGGTGAGTTTTATGATAATGATGCTCCTTATAAAGAGATTATCAGGAAGAATGATATTGGTTCTGATGTCATTTTGTATGATCGTTTTATAAAAGAAGATGAAGTTGCTCTGTTTTTCTGTGCTGCGGACCTGGTTGTTCAGCCTTACAGAAGCGCTACCCAGAGCGGAGTTACACAGATTGCATATCATTTTGAAAAGCCTATGCTTGTTACTGATGTCGGAGGATTAAGCGAAATTGTTCCGCACGAAAAATGCGGATATGTTGTAAATCCCGATCCTCAATCCATAACAGATGCTATCATTGATTATTTTGAAAACAACAGAAAAGAAGAATTTACTCAGGGAGTAAAGCGGGAAAAATCCAAGTTTACCTGGGACAAACTTACCGCCTCAGTTACTTCTGTTTATAATAAAACAAACTCTTAACTTTACAGACTTTAAGGACTTTATAGACTTTATAGACTTTACAAACTTTCAACTTAATGATTTACAGAAGTAAAGCCCCCTTACGACTTGGCCTTGGAGGTGGAGGCAGTGATGTCTCACCATACTCTGACTTATATGGAGGTGCTGTTTTAAATGCAACAATCGACCAGTATGCCTATTGTACAATTGAAGAGACAAACACTGATTCAATTGTAATCCATGCAGCCGACCTCGATCTTAAAAAACGATATCCTTCTCTTCTGAATCTCCCGATCGACGGGCATCTCGACCTGCAAAAGGGTGTGTATAACAGGGTTATAAAGGAATTCGGAATTAAGAAGCCTCTTTCCTTCAATCTTACCACCTATTGTGATGCTCCTCCCGGCAGCGGTCTTGGTTCATCATCAACGATGGTTGTTGCTGTCCTTAAAGCATTTACGGAATGGCTGAACCTGCCTCTGGGTGACTATGACATGGCCTACCTGGCTTACCAGATCGAGCGGATAGATCTTGGATTCAGAGGGGGAAAACAGGATCAGTATGCTGCTACTTTCGGTGGTTTTAATTTTATTGAGTTTTATAAAGACGACAGGGTAATAGTTAATCCGTTGAGGATGAAACGCTGGATTGTAGATGAGCTTGAAGTTTCAATGGTGCTCTTTTATACCGGTGCATCACGATCGTCTGACAAAATAATCAGGGAACAGCAGAAAAACACCCGGACAGGTAAAAAGCTGCAGATCGAAGCAACGCACAGAATTAAGCAGAATTCTTATGTAATGAAAGACCTCCTGCTAAAAGGTGATATAATTCAATTTGCAAAAACCCTTGGCAAAGAATGGGAAAACAAGAAGAAGATGGCTTCCTCCATAACTAACAAAAGCATTGAGAAAGTCTACGAAACAGCAATTAAATCAGGTGCTTACGGAGGCAAGGTCTCAGGCGCAGGCGGTGGCGGATTTATGTTTTTTACTGTTGATCCACTTAAGAGATTGAATTTAATTAACGCTCTGAACCGGTTTAACGGGAAAGTTCTAAACTTCCATTTCAGTGAAAATGGTTGTCAGGGATGGAAAATAAATGAAGAATAATTTCATGTAAGATGCAAGAGATTATAAAAGAACAAATAAAAAGTTCTATAGGGCTGAAGAAAAACCTGCTGGAGACACCGGCTGCTTTATCCGGAATAGAAAAAGCAGCTACGGCAATTATTTCTGCTTTCAGGAATAAGAAGAAATTATTGCTGGCCGGCAACGGAGGCAGCGCTGCAGATGCCCAGCATTTTGCAGCTGAATTTGTTAATCGGTTCAATTTTGACCGCCATGGCCTGCCAGCCATAGCACTGACGACCGATACGTCAGTATTAACATCTATCGCGAATGATTATAGCTATGACAGGGTTTTTGCCCGGCAGTTGGAAGCATTGGGTAATGCCGGCGATGTATTTATTGGTTTTTCAACATCGGGCAATTCAAGGAACATTGTTGAAGCTTTAAAAGTCTGCAGGAAAGAAAAAATCGT
>JAPLEC010000129.1 GCA_026391515.1 Bacteroidia bacterium
GATCAGCATTTTGCAATCATTGAATTTCTCCGTAACAAGCACAACAGCGGGGAGGTACTGTCGATCAGAAGTATTAATCATTCCGGTGTGCTTGATGTCAAAACTTTCTATCAGCTTTTTCCGGGAGCACCTCTGAAAAAAGCTACAAAAATCGCAGGTATTCCAAAACCGGCAAGTTGTATCTAACCTTTTAAAAATTATAAAAATGGAACAGAAATATCCGATCAAAAAAGTCAATATAATATGTGCCAAAGGCGCTATTGAAGATGTGTATGCAACCCTGGTACTGGGTAACGGAGCCGTTATGGAAGGTATTGAAACAAACCTTTTCTTTACTTTCTTCGGTCTTGATGCTATAATAAAAAACAGGATGGATAAGCTTCACACAGCTGTATTGGGAAATCCCGCATTAAGACTTCCTGGCGGACTTAGAATGCCTTCACTCCTGGGAATAATTCCAGGAATGGAATCATTCACTTCATGGATGATGAAAGGGGAAATGGCAAAACTCGACATCCCTCCTGTAAGCGAATTCCTTGATCTTATTACTGCCGGCGGAGGCAAAGTTTATGCTTGTAAGCTTGCTATGGATATGTTCAAATTTAAGAAAGAAGATCTTTCAGAACATGTCAGCGGGATCCTTACAGTAGGTGAATTTTACGAACATGCCGGAGGTGAATATTCACAAATAATCTTTACCTAACGATTTATTCTACAATTTGACTGGAAGTCATTCCAGAAATCACCACCTTGTCACGACCGAATAGTCAGTACAGGGTGGTTTTTTATTTTTAATCCACTCTTTTTATTCTTTCTTCCCGGTATTGATTTTAAACGGCAGGTAAAGCGGACAAAAGCCGATTAAGCTTGTAATAACAAATATCGCTGCCAGGGCTAAAAGTATGTAACCCAGAGTACCGGTAACCACATGCGTCAGAAATAATACGACAAATACAATTGCAATCACGATTCTGATTACTTTGTCAACTGTTCCCATGTTCTTTTTCATACGAGAAGATTTTATTTTAATAAAATTGAATTAATAAATATATTTATATATATAGATACTTCGATGCAAATATATAAAATTTTTGAAATAATAATCAGGAATAATAATATTTATCAGAAAATCCGTCTGTCAAATTGTTATATCATTAATAGCCTGAATCCCAGAATATTAACGAGCTTCTGGCCCGGACAAAAGATCTTATGAGCAGAAGGCCATACCTTGGAAAGGTATCTGTCCTGGGCTTCGCGGATAACAACAATAAGCTCATCCAGCGCCGGTAAATTGGCAGAACCTGAGTATTTATATTCAAGTGTTTTAATCAGCTGTGCAAGATCATTGTATTTACCCAGATTCTGAGTAAGTGTATCGAGTCTTTTTTCCAGCGCTTTGACAACTGAAGGATTAAGAGGTCTGAAAAAATAAAGCTGATAAAGAAAATCTTTTGTTCTTTTTCTGAATAGGTGAAGATTGGCCGGTTTCAGATCGTTCCTGCATATCAGGTATTTGTCGACTATTATATTATAAGTATTGTTCAGCTCTTTTATAAGCAATTTTGGATCAATATTATTCAAAGTCCGGAAACGAACCCTGAAGCCGGCTTTATTAAGGATATCCTGAATCTTTTCCAGGTCGTTTTTAATATCAGGTGAAGGCTCCCCCTGGAGTTCGGCCTTTTTCATCAGAGCTTCAAGCTTTTGATTGTCGCGCAGCATTGAAAAGATTTTCGGATGTTCTTTTTTAAGTTCTTTCAGGGTTTTTCTGTGCACTGATGTCTCACGCCACAGACGCATTATACGACCTACCTCTCTGAAAGCATTATAATCCCTGTCAAATGATTCCTTATCTACCTGATTGATAATAAGCTTCATAGCTGACCTCGATTTTTTCATCAGCACTCTGACATCATGAACGACTTTCTCATCAGGAACAGGCGACAGGCTCAACATTGATTGAGCTTCCCGGATATACCCGGCAAGAGCAGGCTTTATCTCTTTCAGCTTCACATAATCGAGTTCCATAAATGTCAATCTAAGGCCGTTAAAATTAAATAATTATAACAAGTTGAACAAACAGATAATTTTTCCTTTGAAAAAACTAAATTTGCTTATTACTGAATGAGAAAATTCTCTGAATATGAAAAGATTAATTTTCGTCCGACATGGCAGAGCTGAAGATCCGGCTCCAGGGATCACTGACTTTGACAGATCACTTACTACCAAAGGGAAAGTTATTTCACGGCAGATGGCCCAGCGGTTCAGAGAAAAAGAGAATAATCCCGGATTAATGATCACCAGCCCTGCTTTCAGAGCCATTGAAACTGCATTTATTTTTGCCAGCGAATTCGGGATAAAGCTCGATTCAGTTAAAATCAACAGCAATCTGTACTTTAAAGCTACTATCAAAAATCTTTTTGAAATGCTGGCACAGATCGATGACAGCACTGATACCGTAACTCTTTTTGGGCATAACCCTGCATTCACAGAGATGCCCGACCGCTTGTCAAAAAGCGGCAGTGAGTTCCTTACCAAAACAAGCATCGTCTGTTTGTCATTTCAGACTAAATCATGGTCGGGTGTAAAGCTCGATGAAGGGAAACAGGAATATTTTCTAAAACCGGAAAAATAGTATGAGCAAAAGTTATACCCCAAAGGAAATAAGCTGGTTATCGTTCAATGAACGTGTTCTCCAGGAGGCTGAAAATAAGGAAGTCCCGCTAATTGAGCGTTTCAAATTCCTCGGAATTTATTCAAATAACCTTGATGAATATTTCAGGGTAAGGGTAGCCACTTTGAAAAGATTGTCTCAGTTCGCATCAAAATCAAAGAACATTCTTGGCTACAATCCGAAAGCTACACTGAAAAAGATCCAGGAAATTGTTCTCGCTCAAAATACAAAGTTCGAAAAGATCTATTCTTCGCTTATCCAGGAACTCGATAAGCATAAAATACACATTATCAATGAGAAACAATTAAACCAGGAGCAGGCTGAATTTGTGAGAAACTACTTTCTTAAGGAGGTCAGGACAAGGCTTATGCCTCATATTATTGAAAAAGATGCTGAGCTGCCAAACCTGACTGATGATGCAATTTATCTTGCTATTTCCCTTTACAAGAAGGATACAGATAAAAAAAGGTATGCGCTTCTTGAGGTACCAAGAGATGTCCTCCCACGTTTCATCATCCTTCCTGAGAGTGGCGATGACAAATATATCATCTATCTCGATGACGTTATCAGATCCGGTGTGAAGGATATCTTCTTTATTTTCGATTTCGATGAGTTTTCGTCTTACACCATTAAGCTGACCAAAGATGCCGAGCTTGAACTGGCTGATGATATCTCGGAAAGCTATATCGACAAACTTTCCCGAAGTTTGCAACAACGGAGATGGGGATCTCCTGTCAGGTTCATTTATGATCGCAAGATGCCTGATGACCTTCTTACCATACTCACTAAAAAACTCAATTTCGGTCCGGATGATGTCATAATTCCGGCCGACAGGTATCAGAATATGAAGGACTTTATGCATTTTCCAAACCTTGGAAAGAAGAAATTCTATTACGAACCGCTTGTACCCATAACTCACAGGGATATTCAACCCGGGAAAAGCATTTTGTCAGCGATCAAGAAAAAAGATATAATGCTTTATTTTCCTTATCATTCATTCGATTATTTTATTGATCTGTTAAGGGAAGCATCTATCGATCCTTATGTAACTTCCATACAGATAACACTTTACAGGCTTGCCCGTAACTCGAGCGTGGTAAACGCATTGCTGAATGCTGTAAGAAACGGGAAAAATGTCACTACAGTGGTAGAGCTGCAGGCCAGGTTCGATGAAGAGGCTAATATACTTTGGGGAAACAGGCTCCAGGAAGAAGGAGTGAAAGTTATTTATGGTGTGCCGGGTCTTAAGGTACATTCAAAATTGCTTCTTATAACGCATGTTAAGAATGATGTTACACAACGTTATGCTGCAATTGGAACTGGTAACTTCAATGAGGACACAGCAAGAATCTATGCCGATCATCTTCTTCTTACAACAAACCTCAAGATTACAAATGAGGTTTTAAAGGCTTTCAACTTCTTCAATGTAAATTATAAAAAGGACAATTATTATCACCTGGTTCTTTCTCCCTTCGCCCTGAGGAATAAAATGAACCTTTTGATAGAGAACGAGATAAAGAATGCACAGGCAGGTAAAAAGGCTTATATATATCTCAAGCTGAATAATATAACCGACAGTGAGATTATTAATAACCTGTACGAAGCAAGTGAAGCAGGTGTTAACATTAAGCTGATAGTGAGAGGTATGATCTCGCTTGTCCCGGGATTAAAAGATATAAGCGAAAATATTAAAGCTATCGGAATAGTTGACCGGTTCCTCGAACACAGCCGTTTTATGATATTCTGCAACGGAGGTAATGAAGAGATCTATATTTCTTCAGCCGACCTGATGACAAGAAATATAGAACACAGAATTGAAGTTACCTGTCCCGTTTTTGACAAGAATCTTAAAAGTGAATTAAGACAGATATTTGAAATTCAATGGAATGATAATGTTAAAGCCCGGAAAATAGATGCCGAGCTATCCAATAAGTTTGTAAAGCCAGGAAAGGACCTGATTCAGTCTCAGGTTGAAGTATATGAATATCTGAACAAATCCAAAGGAAAATCATCCGAAAAATAATTCCTCCTTCGTGCTCCTTAGCGCCTTTGTGTCTTAGTGGCTCTTCTTTTTTCTGCCACAAAGCCACAAAGACACCAAGGTACACTAAGATTAAATAATTAACTATGAATTACATAACTCTAATAACAGGAACAATTCTTATAGCCCTTTTTTCCTGGTACTTTTCAATCAGGGAAAAAAGGTATCATGGAATTGCAAGATTTTTTGCATTTGAAAGCATTTTTATCCTTGTACTTTTAAATTTGAAAGTATGGTTCCATGATCCTTTCTCTGTTCATCAGATAATCTCATGGATCCTCCTGTTTGCCTGTATCTATCCAGCTATTGCCGGTTATGTTCTTTTGCATAAAAAAGGCAAACCGGATGATAACCATATTGAACGTACAACTGTCATTGTAAAATCGGGAATTTACAAATACATCCGTCATCCGTTATATTGTTCATTACTGGTCCTTGGAACAGGTGTGATGTTCAAAGACCCTGATAAACTGCAGCTTGTCTTTGGTACAATAAACCTGATAGCCCTTTACTTTACAGCAAGAATTGAAGAGAAAGAAATGATTGCAAAATTCGGTCAAGAGTATATTCAATACATGTTCGCAACATGGATGTTTATACCGTATTTATTTTGAATTCAACCACGCAATTACTTTATCCGATCCCGGCTTCTCCCTCGAATAGATAACATCCACCAGCTTCCCGTTTTCATCAATTAGGTATTTCTGGAAATTCCATTTGACTGATGAATCCATGACTCCGTTTTTCTCTTTTGATGTCAGCCACTGGTATAACGGGTGCATATCATTCCCTTTTACTGATATTTTTTCCATCATGGGAAATGTAACATGATAATTATCTGAGCAGAATTGCCTTATTTCCAGTGCATTACCCGGTTCCTGGTGCATAAAATTATTTGCAGGAAAACCTATGATTACCAGCTTCTGCTTATATTGTTCGTATAACAATTCAAGATCTTCATACTGAGGAGTAAAGCCGCATTTTGAAGCGGTATTTACAACCATAACCTTCTTTCCCTTCAGGGATGCAAAATCAAAATCCTGTCCTTCAAGTGTTTTAACTTTGAAATTATAAAATCCTGATGTTTGTGAAAAAAGTGAAAGGGTGATCATCAGGAGGAACAATACAGAGTAAATTCTTTTCGTTTTCATGTTATAATATTTTATTTTTATCCTATAAACAAACTGGTCTGTCTATTGTTCAAAACAGATGTTAAAGTTATCATATATTATTTTCCAGGTCTTTCTCCTATCAGTTTTTTCTTCTCAAAAGAATAACGATGGTGATCAAAGGTTTGACTATTACAGACAGCTTAATGAAAAAGAGAACAGGCTGAGTGAATTTAAAGATGATGATGAGACGCTCCGATTGAAGCTGATCCAGCTCGATATCCTCAATGCTAGCAGGAAAAAATATAGGGCAAAGCCTGTTGAACTGGATATTCTTGCATCGAGGGTGTCAAATAAAGCATGCAAGGAAGCTGCTGATAATCAATACATTTCACACTGGAACATGGCTGGAGAAAAACCTTATCACAGATATGGGTTTGCCGGAGGATGCGATCATGTTTCGGAAAATGTTTTCGGAGAATGGACTACCGGTGAATATGAAAATACATCAGTGACAATCTCAGATCTGATGAAAGAAGGACATAGTTCCTTTATGGCTGAAAGAGCACCTGCAAACGGGCATAAAAGGAATGTAATTGATAAATCGCACAACTTTGTCGGAATCGGATATTATATGACAGCCGGACAGTTCAGATATAACGAGGAGTTTATTGACAGGTATCTTGAGTTTGGAAGTATCACGGCTCAAATAGTCTGCGGAGAAAAGACAAGTATAATATTCAGGAATGAGGGGAAATATTTTCCATATTTTCTCACAATTTACAGAGATGAGCTTCCTCAGCCGTTAAAACCAAACCAGTTAAACAAAAAAGGCAGCTATAACGATTATTCAAATGAAAGGTTTATGGAGCTGCCCGCCTGGGATATTGCACGATATAAAAATGGAAATGAGTATGTTATCCCACTTAAATTTTCGAAAGAAGGATTATATTATATACAAATAGTAACCTGGAACAAAGAGATTACATCTCCTACAAAACTTAATACAAAAGGAAAAACGATCAGCAGCGGGATAGTAATCAAGGTTACCGGCAACCGGTAACCGGTAACCGGCAGCCGGTAGCCGGGAAGCAGCAACTTCTTATAAAGTTATTTCTGAATTTCGTTAACTGAATTCGTCTCCATCACCAGCGGGAAAGTAGCTCCCTCAGATACCATTCCCAGGGTGCCCTGTAACCTGGTGGATACCACCTGTTTAATAAAGTAACCTTCTGCAGGTGCGAAGTATAACTCTCCTTTGCCGGTAAAAGGCCCATACATCTTAATATCCATCCCCTGCGACTGCGTTTTCATTTCCTGAGTACCGGATAATACAAAAGTAATTTTTGCACAGTTTATCTCACCTACCTTCTCAAATCCTTCAAATTTATTCTCAGATCTGATCAGTTGTTTTATGGTCGTTGATGATGTTTTGGCAAAAGAAGAGTCGGATGATGACCATGTAAATCCCGGCGAAATTGGTCCGGCCGGCACGTCAGGAAAGAAGTCGTTAAAGTATTGACTCACATTGGAATTATCGCCGTTTCCGCTCACGAAAGTTACCTGTTCAGCTCCCGAAAGATCCACCTCTTTGCCTTCAGGAGAGATAGTCATGCTGAAAGTTTTTCCGATGGCTTCTTTAACCGGACCGCCGGAAATTCCACCCATTACGTCAATCGTCTGATCCAACGTATCAATTGATATTTCAAGCCTGATGTTGTTTTCCTGCATCCCGGCTGCTTTGATAGTGCATCCCAGCACATTTGTCACATTCACCTTCATCGATTGTCCGTTAATGTCCATATCCTGGACTACTTGAGTGCTATTCAGATACTTAACATCATCAGCAGGATATTTGTATTCAAGCTTTACCGCTTCGGATTGCTGGTTCTGCAAAGGTGCATTCTGCGCTGATAACTGATATGAGAGGCCGGTTAAAATAGTTAAAACAACCTGACAGATAATTCTGATCATTTTGCAATTCTTCATGTTTTTGGAAGTTAAGTCAATAAAAATGGAAATGAGTGAATAAAATTATATAAAATTTCAAAGTTAATCATCTGTCCGGGCTAGTTTTTTAACGACTCATCTATGAAAAAGATGGTATTGACATTAGAATTATTATGGTTTGAGAACCGATGACAAAAATAAAATTGATTTTGGCTTAAAAATAGTGTAACTTTGATTACAGGAGAGGAGTAGTAAAAACTGTAAAAGCCTGTAAAGCAAAGACAAATCTTCTGATCTGTTGAGCAATAATTAAATAAATTAATTAACAATTTAAAACCTGCTAAAATGCTTGAAATTATTTTAATCTACTTTTTGTCAAAACAAATTGGAATAAAAGCCGAAGATAAAGGACATCGTAAAGGTCCGTATATATTTATGTTTATCATTTTGTGGTTTTGTGGGGAAATCATTGGTGCCATAATAGGGGTACGTTCAACTGAAGAACTTACAGCTAAAGTTTATTTATTTGCATTAGTTGGTGCTGCACTTGGCACTATTATATCTTTCGTAATTGTTAATAGTCTCAAAGATTTGGGAATTGTAACAAAGAAAGATGCATGCACTGTATGTGATGAAAAACTTATTGTATATAATAAAACACATGAATCATTAGGAATTTTAGCAGAACTCGAAATAGGTTCTAAATTTTCAATTAATTTCAAAAGTGATTTCCCCCGTTTTTATGAAGTGCGTCTGGCTGACGGAAAAACCGGCTATATACTTAAGACTGCAAAATACTCATAAAACTAATTCATTAAAAGTTTTAAGATGCTATTGTCAGAAAATAATTACTCAAAAATTAAAAGAATTTCATTGGATTAATCATGTATTTTAAAATCAACTGGGAATAGCGTATTGTCGTACACATTTGCCAACGGGAATGCCATTGGATTTAATATTGCAGGTTTTATAACAAAACAATCCACTTATCTTATATATGATCGTCCTGAATACTAATAAAATCATTGAGATGTGCAGATATGATGAATATTTAGCAGAGGGAAAATAGCAACTAACCATAACAAGTACAATAAAGTAAATAAGTTTGACATGATTTTCTGCCCTCGGAAATCAACTTCGGGGGCTTTTAGTTTAAATCGGCTTGCTTAAAATAAAATTGACTTTGGCCTAAACAAGGTGTAACTTTATAGTTCAATTAATACCTCACAAAATCTAAGCATTATGAAATCACTTAATTTATTCTGTATTAAATCAGGATTATTCCTGCTAATTCCATTGAGTTGCTTTCTGTTTTCCTGCTCTGCTGAGTCTCAAACTATAAAAGCTAAAAGCTGTCTTGAAGTACGTGAACTAAAAGGGAAGGTAAAATCCATCAGAGAAACAGAATATTATGCTGAAGTTGTAGATGGGGAAATCAAGAAGGATGGGATTAAAGTCATAATGGTTACATCCTTTAATAAAGCATATACTGTTGTCGAATTTATACAATATCATCCTGATGGAAGACAAGTTGCTGCTCGACATATTGATAACTATGATTCTAATAACAAACTGGTTAAAGTGATAGATTATATCACTAATAACTCAAAACCTAACACAATGAAGATTTCCAGTAAATATGATGAAAAAGGGAATATGATTGAAACCCTTGGTTATGGTACTGATGGCAAATTATATAATAAAGGAACATATAAATATGATGAGAAAAGCAGAATGATTGAAAATATCTCTTCCTTTCTTACAACTTCAGCTGAACAACCTTGGTTTACGGATACAGCAAAATATATTTTGGATGCAGAAGGAAGAACAATAGAGGAAATAATATCTCAATCCGGTATAATTATTATGAGAAACACTTATAAATACTCCAATTTTGACAATGAAGGGAACTGGTTGGTCAAAACAACAGGAGATCCACCTGAGAGTATTACCGAAAGGGTAATTGAATACTATTGATTTGGGAATTGTCATTCGAACTTTAAAAAGGACTTGATTTTCAAAAATCATAAAAAAGAAGTCTGCCCTCGGAAATCAGCTCCGGGGGCTTTTTGCTTAAATCGACTTGCTAAAATAAAGTTGACTTTGTCTTAAACAAAGTGTAACTTTAGTAAAAAAATAGGCGTTCCTTGGTTTATTCAGATAGTCGTAAGTTATTTATAATGGTAGCTCTGGTATTAGAATATATTATTACTAATTAATTACTTAATAAAATGAAACAACTTTTCACCTTTATTTTTATCACCTTCTTAACACTAGAAGCCTCTGGTCAGATTTATACTGATATCAAGCAGCTAACGAGTATGGGGGTAGATATTCCTCCTCAGGACTTGCTGGGTTTTGGAATAGGTAATTGTGATCTTGAACTTATCAAATCAGCAATTACAAAAGGAGCTGACATTAATTACAAACCTGAGATTAACGGAACCTTTCCACTTTGCTCGGGAATAACCGGGGCAGTTAGTGCGGTCCTCCCGGCTGAAGAAAGTATTATGGCAAATCAGATACGTGACGAAGGATCTGCTGTTTACTCGGGCCGGTCACTTAGTGATTTACGCCGTGACTATATTACGATCATCAGGTTTCTATTGCAAAAAGGTGCAAAGGCTACTGTTTCGTCTGAATTATCTTTTGAGGATAATCCATTCCTTCTTGCAGCCAAGTGCCGTGATATTGAAATTATTAGGATTCTTCTTGATTTCAAAGCCGATCCTAATACCAGGGATTATGCCGGATTTACAGCACTTCATTTATTGGGACTTCCATATCCTGTTTCCTATCCATATAAAAACTCACCCGAAATCGCAAAATTGTTAATATCAAAAGGAGCTAAGATGACTAAATGTTCTGAAAATGATGATACACCTTTGACATTGGCAAAATCGAGTCTTAATACAATCACATCAAACGAACTTTCCTGGAAAGATTATCCTTGTTATAATGAACTTGTTAACAGTATTAAAAGCCTGATTGATATTTATAGCAAATTATAATATAATCTGTTGTATAATCAGAACATCATCTTAATGTTGCCATCGGAAATCAGCTCCGGGGGCTTTTTCTTTTAATAATCCTATTCTTGGGAAATTCGTAACTTTGGTCAAAAGAGTAGTAATGCTTCATAAGAATGAACTATAATCCTTAAAATTATGAAGAAGCCTATTCCTGTCACAGTCCTTGCTGCCACCGGCAGCGTTGGAAAGCGTTTCGTCCAATTGCTGGATGGAAATCCCTGGTTTCAAGTCGTCGCTCTTACCGCATCGGACCGTAGTGAAGGGCATCCTT
>JAPLEC010000368.1 GCA_026391515.1 Bacteroidia bacterium
AGTCTCAACACCTCATATTGGCGATGTTAACCTGTATAAGATTTCGGGCCACTATGAAAAATACGGGGAAACTTCATTTCAGCCAATGTCCACACCACAGGAGGGAGAACATTTCATGCTTAAGCCAATGAATTGTCCTCATCATTGTGAAATATACAATGCCACACCTCATTCATATAAAGAACTGCCTCTCAGGATGGCTGAGTTTGGTACTGTTTACAGATATGAACAGAGCGGTGAGCTTCACGGGCTTACAAGGGTAAGGAGCTTCACTCAGGATGATGCACACCATTTTTGCAGACCCGATCAGCTCAGGGAGGAATTTAAAAGCATTATTGACCTTGTACTTTATATTCTTAAAATACTGAATTTCAATGATTTCACAGCTCAGATTTCATTGAGAGATCCTAAAAATAAAGAGAAATATATCGGCTCTGATGAGAACTGGGAGAAGGCCGAACGTGATATCATTGAGGCTGCCGGCGAGAAAGAGCTTATTACTACTGTCGTACCAGGAGAAGCAGCTTTTTATGGACCCAAGCTCGATTTTATGGTCAGAGATGCCATTGGACGAAAATGGCAGCTGGGGACAATTCAGGTCGACTATAACCTGCCAGAGAGATTTGACCTGACCTATAATGGCAGTGATAATCAGAAGCACCGTCCGGTAATGATACATCGTACTATTTTCGGATCGTTGGAAAGGTTTGTTGCCCTGCTGATTGAGAATACAGCAGGGAAGTTTCCTCTCTGGCTTGCACCCGAAAAAGCAGTCATTCTGACTATAAGCGAGAAATTCTCTGATTATGCAGCAAATGTTTTGGAAATTCTAAATAATTCCGATATTTGCACCTTAATTGATGACAGGAACGAAAAGATTGGTAAAAAGATCAGGGATAATGAATTAAAGAGGATCCCGTACCTTCTGATCGTTGGTGAAAAAGAGGCTGAAAACAGAACAGTTTCTGTCCGCAAGCAGGGCGAAGGTGATAAAGGAAAGATGAAAATTGATGAATTTGTGAATTTTATCAAATCGGAGATCAAAAGCGAACTTGCATTTTAATTGCATAAAATAAATTAAGTATTAACAAAAATTAGGAGGACAGAGTTATAACCGGACCAGTCAGACGAAGCCCCGGCAGGTTTACCCAGCCGGCTCACAAAATAAACAACAGGATCACGGCAAAAGTGGTCAGAGTTGTTGGTGATGAAATAGAAGCAGAAGTCATGAGTATCCAGGATGCCCTCAGGCTGGCAGACAAATTGGAGCTCGATTTAGTTGAAATTTCCCCGAATGCGGATCCCCCTGTTTGTAAAATTGTTGATTATCAGAAATTTCTTTATCAGCAGAAAAAGAAGCAGAAAGAGATTAAAGCAAAGGCAGCCAAGATTGTTGTGAAGGAGATAAGATTTGGGCCAAATACTGATGATCATGATTATAATTTTAAACTTAAGCATGCAATAAAATTCCTCGAAGAGGGTGCAAAAGTGAGAGCTTATGTGTTCTTTAAAGGAAGATCAATATTATTCAAGGAACAGGGTGAAGTTCTGCTGTTACGGTTTGCCAACGATCTTGAGGAATACGGGAAAGTCGAACAGCTACCCAGACTGGAAGGTAAAAGAATGATCATTTCATTCTCTCCAAAAAAGAAGAAGTAATTTTAATATAATTTTAAAAAATGCCAAAAATGAAGACAAATCCGGGGGCGAAGAAAAGATTCTCGCTCACCGGTACGGGAAAAATCAAACGCAAACATGCATTTAAAAGCCATATCCTGACCAAAAAAGCTACAAAACGTAAGAGAAATCTAACGTACTTCGGCCAGGTTGATAAAGCAGATAGAAAAAACGTTAAGCTCCTGCTGGCAAGCAAATAAGTGTTTTACGCGTTGTTAAATTAAAAATAGTATTAACCGGATGTTCAGCAGATAAGAGTTCGCCAGCTGGCGAAACGCTGACATTCAAAAAAAATGAGTTATGCCAAGATCAGTAAATTCAGTCGCATCGAGGACAAGAAGAAAAAAGGTCCTTAAGCAGACAAAGGGGAATTTCCTCTCACGAAAAAATGTTTTTACAGTTGCAAAAAATACCCTCGACAAAGGTCTGGGTTATGCATATCGCGACAGAAGAAAAAAGAAAGGCGAGTTCAGATCGTTATGGATCCAGAGAATCAATGCAGGTGTTCGTCAGTATGATATGAGTTATTCGGAATTTATAGGTAAGCTCGATAAAAAAGGTATTACCCTTAACAGAAAAACGCTGGCCGACCTGGCAATGAATCATCCCGAAGCCTTTAAGGCAATCGTGGAAAAGGTAAAATAAAGGGACAATAAATAATATATGAATAGGGTCATGCCGTTGCATGACCCTATTTATTATCTCACCTTCATAAACATCCTCCTGAACCTGATCTTCTTAAGTCCTTTGCCTTCCTTGTCGATCGAAAGCCAGATAAACTTTGGTTTGCCAACTACGTGATCTTCAGGCACAAATCCCCAGTATCTTGAATCAGCTGAATTGTGCCGGTTGTCTCCCATCATCCAGTAATAATCCATCTTAAAAGTATAACTGGTTGCAGTTACATTATTAATATAGATTGTGCTCCCTTCAACTCTAAGATCATTTGCTTCATAAACATCTATTACACGTTTGTACAGAGGAAGATTTGCTGTATCAAGTTTTATCGTCACCCCTTTGACAGGTATCCAGATAGGACCAAAATTATCTTCATTCCATTTCAGCTTGGGATCACAAGGAAACATGCGAGGATCATACTCACCCTCCCTTGTCAGGAAGGGTGTCACCTCTTTGACATTCGTAAATTTCGAAATTGCTTCGGCATTTTGCTTAGTCAGAGGAAGATAATAAGATGAACTTGAAGCCTTTGACTGGTCCGATTTTGAGATATTTAGTCTCTCAAATGCCTTTGGATTAATTGGTGTACCGTTGGTCCATATAATATAAGTAGTCTGCTGTGTTTTATTCTCGGGGACAAGCTTTCCGTTTACATACAGATCAGACGATTTAATGAAAATTGTATCACCGGGAAGGCCTATACAACGTTTAACATAATTATCCCGTCTGTCTACCGGACGATATATCACCTCATACGTGTCCCTTATTTCTTTTCTTGCTTTAGCAATATAGTAATCTAAAGGTTTGATAGTCTGGCTTACGGAATTATCTCGTGCCTGCATTTCCCTTGCTGTACCCCTGACTATTTCATAGTAGCTTGTTGACTGATTCTCAACAACTACAGTATCTCCTTCCGGAAAATTGAAAACAATAGGATCATTCTTTTTTACCTTTCCAAATCCGGCAATCCGTTTATATGGAAGTACGATAAGGTTTGACCATGATTTTCCTTTTATAATCGGCAGTGTATGCTGTGTGAACGGAAATGCTATGGGTGTATTAGGCATCCTTGGACCATAAGACAGCTTACTTACAAAAAGATGATCGCCGATAAGAAGCGATTTTTCCATCGACGGTGTGGGAATGCGATAGTTCTGGAAAAGAAGAATATTGATAATAGTTACAGCAATTACTGCAAATATCAGTGCATCAACCCATTCAATAAAAGTGCTGTTCTTCCCTTCCCTCTTTTTCCAGAATGTCCAGTTGACCTTCCTGGTAACGTACAAGTCAAAAATTATTCCCAGTCCCGGAAGAAGCCAGTAGTTTCCGATCCAGATAACAACCAGGACATAAATAATAGCAACAATAGCAAACTTTGTGTATTTTTTCTGAAAGATTTTATTCATGTCAATTAAGAATTTTGAAGCGGTAAAAGTATAAAATATTATCAGAATCCAAGTACGTCGTTCATAGTGAAGACTCCTTTTCTTTTTTGAATGAATTCTGCTGCGACCACAGCACCTAATGCTAATCCTTTCCTGCTTTTAGCTTCATGTCTCAGACTAAGCTTGTCAATCTCGGAATCCCACGAAACCGTATGTGTCCCGGGAACAGCACCTTCACGTACTGATCTGATTGGTATCATCCCTTCAGACATATCCTTTTCAAAGCACCATCCTTTATACGCATTATGCTGATTTTTAATTCCTTCTGCAAGAGTTATAGCAGTCCCGCTGGGAGCATCAAGCTTTTTTGTATGATGAATCTCTTCAATTGAAACCGAATAATTGTTGTAATGGCTCATCTGTTTTGCAAGTTCGCTGTTGAGACGGAACAACAGGTTGACACCAATGCTGAAATTTGATGTATGAATAAATGAAGTGCCGTTATTTTTACAAATCTCTGCAGCCTTATCAAAATCTTTCAGCCAGCCTGTCGTACCAGAAACAACCGGAATCTTGAGCCCGAGGCAGGTTGCAATATTTTTAAAAGCTGCGTCAGGCCATGAGAACTCTATCGCAACATCAATACCCTTTAACTTTTCAGGATTCAGGTCGCTGCTGTTTTCAACATCAACTTTCAGCTGGATAACATGACCTCTTTTTTTTGCAATTTCCTCAATTTCATGGCCCATCCGGCCATAACCGATAAGTGCTATCTTCATTTTTCTGATTTTCTGCGAATTTATCGCTTTTCAGATACGAGGCGTCATAAGAATGACTTAAAATTCTTAACAAGAAGTTAAATTACTATGGGAAAAATAAAGAACTTACACAGAGTGACACAGAGAAGTCACAGAGAAACACAGAGAATAAATAATCTTTAATATTTTATCTCTGTGGAACTCTGTGGTTCTCAGGATTTCCTCCGTGAAAGTTTTTATATTTTAATTTTTAATATTTATGCTCTTCATTATATTTTCATATATTTCATCTAAAATATATTGTTTATGAAATACAAATTGTACATTTTATCAATAATAACCATGATTATGTCAGCTTCATGCTCAAAAAAAGAAATAGCTGATCTTGTTATTAAAAACGGGAAAGTATTTACAGTTGATAAGGATAACCTATCAGCAGAAGCCATTGCCATAAAAGGTGAAAAGATTATAGCTGTCGGTTCAGCGAAACAGATCGAAAAATATATAGAAAAAGGAAAGACTGAGGTGATAGATGCAAAAGGAAGGCTTGTAATTCCCGGCTTTAATGACGCTCATGTCCATTTCGGACCACTGGATCCTGATTACATTGAACTTCGCTATACTACTGATCCTTCGATCATTACAGAGAAGGTCAGGGAACAGGTTGCCCGTTCAAAACCAGGGGAATTGATAAGAGGCGGACACTGGGAGCATGAGATGTTTATCGGTAAGAAATGGCCGACAAAAGAGCTGATTGACAAGGTCTCACCTGATAATCCGGTAATGCTGAGCAGGGCCGATGGCCATTCTGTCCTGGTTAACAGCTATATCCTGAAAAAATCCGGTATTACAAAAAATACTCCCGATCCTTTTGGAGGTGAGATCCAGAAGGATCCTGTCACCGGCGAACCGACAGGTATCTTAAAGGAGAATGCTGAAGGACTTATTAAGGCAGGTGAAGTAAAAAAAGAAAGATCTCCTGAAGAGAATGAAGCAAGGACCTGGAAAGGTTATTTATTAGCCATGAAAGAAGCCCGTGAACTAGGCGTTACAAGCATCCAGATTCCCGGAAGTGCAGATTTCGAAGCGTACGAAAAGCTTGAGGAGACAGGCCAGCTGACCAGCAGAATTGATATTGGGAAATCCCTTACAGGAGATACAGCAGTTCTTAAAAAATATAAAGAGATCGCAAAGAAATATCCAAGGGAAGGAAACTGGATCAGGTTTGGATACCTTAAATCATTTATTGACGGTACTATAGGTTCGGGAACCGCACTGATGTTTGAACCATTTACTGATAATCCTTCGTCATCTGGCCTTGCAATGATGCCCTATGATGAGTTTGAAAATATGGTTATAACAGCCGATAAAATGGGATTTCAGATTGGAGTCCATTCCATTGGCGATAAAGGAAACAACTGGACCCTGAACGCATACGAAAAGGCTCAACAGGTTAACGGTAAACGCGACAGTCGTCACCGCGATGAGCATACCCAGACACTGCAACCATCTGATATTCCAAGGTTTGCACAGCTCGGAGTTATTCCTTCTATGCAGCCTACACATTGCATTTCGGATAAGAGGTTCTACGAAAAACGTATTGGACTTGAGAGATGTAAGGGAGCTTATGTATGGCGCAGCCTTATCGATGCAGGATCGATTCTTGCTTTTGGTACCGACTACCAGGTCGAACCTTTGAATCCTATGGAGGGACTTTATGCAGCTGTCACCAGAAAAGACAGGCTTGGAGAAGAAGGAAATGGCTGGTTCCCGGAACAGAAACTTGCTATGGAGGAAGCTATAAAATACTATACCTGGGGCTCTGCATATGCCCAGTTTATGGACGACAGAAAAGGAATGATAAAGCCAGGATATCTCGCTGATATTGTGATAGTTGATAAAAATTTATTGACGATCCCGGAAAATGAGATAATGAAGACGAAGGTTGATTATACGATTGTCGGGGGAAAGGTGGTATATGCGTCAGGAAAGTGAACTTAATATCCTGAGGGCCTCCTCCCTGTCCTTTCCGCAAAACTCCGGTTCAGCCTTATAATCCGAACATACCTTAGGTCTTGAAGGATCGCCAAAAAGAGCACACTTATAATCGTCAAGCAGATGGATACACTTCACCCCTGCCGGTTTGCCATCAGGCATTCCCGGAATCGGCGATGAAATCGAAATTGCAATACAACAAGCTCCACAGTTTTGTCTGCATTCCATTTACTAAAGATATAATATTTATATATTGAACCTTTTAACGTAATTTTGAACAAACATTATAAAATGAGAATCGATATCCTGACCGTCTGTCCTGAATTGCTTGATAGTCCTCTGAACCATTCAATTGTAAAGAGAGCAAAAGAAAAAGGCCTGGTTGAAATAAACGTAATCAACCTGCATGATTTCTCGAACGACAAATATAAGAGTGTTGACGACTATGCTTTTGGCGGCGGCGCCGGTATGGTGATGATGATCGAACCTGTTTATAAAGCCATTGAAAAGCTGAAGGGTGAAAGACATTATGATGAAATAATCTATACATCTCCCGATGGAGAAAAATTCACTCAGAAACTGGCAAACAGACTTTCACTGAAAGATAATATTATCATTCTTGCAGGTCATTTTAAAGGTATTGACCAAAGAATTCGCGATCACCTGGTAACTATGGAAATCTCAATAGGTGATTATGTTTTATCAGGCGGTGAACTTCCTGCAGCAGCAATTACAGACGCAATTGTCAGGCTTATCCCCGGAGTGCTGACTGATGAGCAATCGGCTCTTACCGACTCTTTCCAGGATGGCTTGCTGGCTCCTCCCGTATATACCAGACCATCCGATTTTAAAGGATGGAAAGTACCGGATGTCCTTCTTTCAGGAAACACAGCTGAAATTGAAAAATGGAGGCATGAACAGTCAATTGAAAGGACAAATAAATTAAGACCAGATATCGCTGATAATGAATAAATTAATTCCTTGCATAAAAGGGTTGGCGATAAGTTCTTTAGCCTTTCTTTTTTTCTCATGTGTCAATTCATCTCATTCCGATTATCTGAAACAGGGTTTTTTAAATCCTCCTGATTCAGCACGTCCAGGAGTTTACTGGTATTTCATGGATGGCAACTTAGATCGCGAAGCAATGACAGCTGACCTTGAATCTATGAAAAAAGCAGGCATTGGTTATGTACTTTTTCTTGAGGTGAATGTAGGTGTTCCAAGAGGTAAAGTTGATTTCCTCAGTGAAGAGTGGCAGAAACTTTACAGGCATGCTGTAAAAGAAGCTGAGAGACTTGGAATCAGAATAATTCTGGGATCAGGACCAGGCTGGGCAGGAAGCGGCGGACCGTGGGTCACACCTTCCCAGTCAATGCTGCACCTTGTTGCAAGCGATACAACAGTTAAAGGTCCGGCTTTTTTTGACAGTACATTGCCAATACCAAAACCAAAGAAGCCATTTTTTGGAGAAGGCAGTCTGACCAAAAATCTTAAAGAACTACGGAATAACTGGTACGAGGATGTTTTTGTCCTTGCTTTTACTTCGCCGGGGAATCCGGAAAAGATACAAGGGATTGATGAAAAAGCTCTTTATTACAGAGCTCCATATACATCTCAACCCGGAGTGCTTCCGTATCTGCCGGCTCCGGCAACATATGCTGAAACAGAAGGTTCATCAATTGAACCTGAAAAAATTATTGATATAACCGGCAATCTTCAAAAAGATGGAAGGTTGCAATGGGAAGTCCCTGCAGGCAAATGGACTATTCTGAGATTTGTCACCCGTAACAATGGAGCAGTTACCCGCCCGGCACCTTTACCAGGACTGGGATTTGAGTGCGATAAATTTGATACAGCGTCTTTCGATGCCCACTACAATGCCTACGTCGGTAAGCTGATCAGAAAAGCAGAACCTGAAAAAACAAAGAGCGGAGGAGGCTGGACAATGATCCACATCGACAGCTGGGAAATGGGATCACAAAACTGGAGCCCGCACTTCAGGGAGGAATTTATAAAAAGACGCGGGTATGACCTAAAAGACTTTCTTCCTGTTTATAAAGGCCTGGTTGTTAATAGTTTAGAGATAAGCGAAAGATTCCTTTGGGACATCCGTCAGACATCAAATGAGCTGATAATTGAGAATCATGCAGTGCGCTTTAAAGAGCTTGGAAGAAGAAACGGATTCCGTCTTTCAATAGAGCCTTACGATATGAATCCTGCTGCCGATCTTGACCTTGGCAGCGTGGCTGATGTTCCTATGTGTGAATTCTGGAGCGATGGATATGGCTTTAATTCAGCATTCAGCTGTATTGAAGCCACATCTTTAGCACATGTAATCGGAGCACCTGTTGTTGCTGCTGAAGCTTTCACAGCCGGCAGCAGCGAGGCATGGAAAAAATATCCGGGTGATATGAAAAACCAGGGCGACTGGGCTTTTTGTATGGGCATCAACAGGCTGATATATCACACTTTTGCACATAAGCCTTATGGTGACAATCTCCGGCCCGGGATGACAATGGGCCCTTATGGCGTTCACTGGGATCGCGGTCAGACATGGTGGCCGATGGTCAAAGATTATCATAAATACATTTCACGCTGCCAGTATCTCCTATCACAGGGAAAACCTGTTGCCGACATTCTCTACCTTGCAGCAGAAGGCGCTCCGCATGTTTTCCGTCCTCCTTCATCTGCAGTTTCGGGCACTTCGATAATGCCTGACAAACAAGGTTATTCCTTCGATGGATGTTCCCCTTCATACCTTATTAATAATGCATCTGTCAAAGATGGTCTGATTGTTTTTCCCGGAGGTTCTGAGTATAAAGTGCTTGTACTGCCTGATGTTAAGACGATGACACCAGCCCTGCTCGAAAAAGTCAAAGCTCTCGTCGATGCCGGAGCAACGATTATCGGCAACCCTCCTGAAAAATCTCCATCTCTGTCTGATTACC
>JAPLEC010000297.1 GCA_026391515.1 Bacteroidia bacterium
ATATTTATAAGTTACTATTATTGCTGAAAGTTACACCAATAAAAAGGCGAAGTCAAATAAATATAAGTCACCTCTTTACAAATAATGGTGTTAAAACCGTTACCTTAAATGTACATGGACAGGGTGAGTTGGCCATCTATATTCAGAGTTAAATCCTTGTCGTCTCTAAATGTATGTTAAATCTTTTCAGACCTTTTTTGGAGTGGTCAAAGAAGGACGGATTTTACATGAATATTTATCATTTTTACTACTTTTTAAGGTCTCTGGTGTAAGATCATCTTTCGCCAAGCTCTCCCTTTACCAACCCCTGAAATTACCCCAGAAGTAACCAGAATTAACCTGGAGACCGCTGGTGAATTAAAAGGAATGAGCTCATATATTCAGTTCCTATTAATGTAAATGGAATTTAAAGGTTGGTGGAATTCGTCTTTATCCACCAGTAGAAAAGTTGCTGTGGTGCACTGCACTAAGTAATCTGCTGAAACCCGCATTATATTTAGCGTTTGTTAGCTTGAGTTATTCTATTTTAAACTATTGGGTATTTTTATTATCCATATTTCAGATGGATATTCTTCCTCTTCACCAAAATGAGTCTCAAATGCAATTTGTTTTCCATCAGGAGAACAGGATGGAGCACCATCTTCATTTGTATTTGTATTTGATATTCTTATGGGGTTCCCAATATTAACTGGTAATGCAAAAATGTTTGGCATTACAGAATTATATTTGGTCGAGCTGAGAATATAATTATTATTATAATACCATGAATTATCAGTATTTGGAGAACTTGGCTGATTTATTTTTGTTACCTCTTTTAGTGTAGGATCAATACCGGTAAAATCTATTTCAGCTATATGAATTTGCCAGTTTTCAGCACCTGCAGATGCACGCTGAAATAATATTTTCTGGCCATCATATGACCAATTGGGCAGCCTGTCATCAAAATGGGAATCATTTGTTAAAATAGTAACTTTATTATTTTTATCTAATTCAACAAGTGCAATCTGGTGAGGGGAGGCATCAGAACTGCCAAACTCAAAAACAATCTTACTTGTATCTAAGGGATTAAAAACCGGTTCAATATAATATCCGGCCGATTCAGGGTGATTTGTAATTTGTCTTATTTCTGTACCATCATCATTGGCTGTATATATTTCATTGCTTTGTCCTGCTAAATCAGATGACCAACATATTTTCCCGTTTATCCATGAAGATCCTGGAACACTTATATGTTCAACATCGTTTTGTGCAGGTATAATTACCGTTTCTTCTTTTGTATTGATATTGATTTTAACAAGTTCAGAGGGTGGTTCATTATATCCATTTTTAAAACGGGTAAATAAAATATACTTTCCATCAGGAGAAAAAGCCGGGTTTTGAGCGCTTTCTCCATTTTGGCAAAAGGTAAGTTGTTCTGCATTATCTAATCTTACCTGTTGGCCTGGTTCATCGTCATCATTACTGCAAGCAATAGACATTATTGCTATTATTGTGCAAACAAAAATTAATTTAAAGATATAGCTTTTCATATTTTTATTAATTAAAGCTAATTCGTTTATATGTCTACTAAAGGTAAATATATTATACCAATTATGGAGTTATTACAAACTAAAAGAGGTTGTGTGGAAAAGCCAGTGACCCTGACTATGTATTTGTATCAAATTGACCACCCAACTCCGGAGTTAAATATTTGTTGTATAGCTATTTATGTTAAGTTGTATCAGACCGGATTTTGAAGTGGTCAGAGAAGGAAGGATATAACAGTTTATAGTTTATAAATAAATAAGGGATGGTGGTAGTTAACACCATTCTTTCCTATCCAGTCAAATCTATAAATCAAATCCCAATCAGCGATACCTGACATATTTGTATTTTGTTTAACTTAGGTTTAAATTTGATAATGAAATAAATAGACCTCTGATGTCAAGCATTATTGAAGGATACTCATATGATATTTTCATAAGTTACCGCCAGAAAGACAGCAAAATTTCACGAGGCTGAAAATAGCGGGTGGATACAATGACCCGGATTGATAATACCCTTGATAGAGTAACATTTTGAAATGTTTAAAAGTACCTGCAATGAATAATAGGTACCAAACCATAGCAGAAGAGATTTTGGAACTCGCCGGAATAAAAATCAACGGAAATAATCCATGGGATATCCAGATTCATAATGATAAATTTTATAAAAGAGCAATTACAAAAGGCGAATTAGGCATCGGAGAATCCTATATGGATAAATGGTGGGATTCTGAAAAGGTTGATGAACTCATCTACAGAATTTTAAAAGCACGACTTGACGAAAAAATACAAAAAAATCTATCTATTCTGCTCAGACTTCTTACTGCAAGACTTTTTAATCTTCAATCAAAACGGAGAGCATTTATTGTAGGTGAAAGACATTATGATCTGGGTAATGATCTCTTTCAGAATATGCTGGATAAACGAATGAATTACAGCTGTGCATACTGGAAGGATGCTGACAGCCTTGATAAAGCTCAGGAAAACAAACTGGAGCTTATTTGCCGTAAACTTTATCTCAAGCCGGGGATGCGTGTTCTGGATATTGGCTGTGGTTGGAGTGCTTTCGGAAAATATGCAGCAGAGAAATACA
>JAPLEC010000349.1 GCA_026391515.1 Bacteroidia bacterium
GTCATCGAATTATTCCGGCAAAGATCATTATGATACGATCATTATCGGCGCCGGTTTAAGCGGACTCGCATCCGGATTAATGTGGCTGAAGAATACAACAGGTATGAAAACCCTGATGATCGAAAAGAACAGCTACCCGGGAGGCTACAGCACTGCTTATGAAAAAGGAGGATATGTCTTTGAAACCACCCAGCTGTTTCCTGATATCGTTGATATTCTTGATTATCTTGAAATTGACTTACCTCTTAAGAGATATGAGAAAAACTTTATGCGCAGAGTGGTTGTTGATGGAGATTATGTTACTGAGTACCAGATCCCTGCAGGATCTGAAAATTTTACCAGATATCTTACTGAAAAATTTCCTGATGATGCCGGAAAAATATCGGCTCTTATGGAATATTCAGTAGACCTTTTTAAACAAGTAAGAAAACTGAAAGCGAATGCCACACTGAAAGATAATCTGGCAACTCCGTTCAAGGCTCCGAAAGTAATTGCAAACCTGAATCGTACATACTCCGGACTTCTGGATAAATTCAAGATTACCAATCCGAAGCTAAGGGAGGTTATGGAAACATTTACTTCTTTTTCGGGAGTCCCCTCCGACCGTGCTTCAGCAATTCTGGCGACTGGCGCCATGCTTTCATCAATGACCAGATGCTTTCGTCCTTATGGCTTCTTTGATGAGTATCCTGCAAAGCTGGCTCAAAGGTTTCAGTCTTTAGGAGGTGAAATACTTTTTAATGCTGAAGTCGAAAAAATAGGTGTGAAAGAAGGCGCTGTATCTGGAGTGAAAGTTAAAGGTGAATCAGCTCTAATACCTGCTGACAAGGTCATCACCACAATTGATCCGATGCTTGCAATGCATCAACTGGTTGGAGATGAGCATCTTCCGGAGAAATATATACAAAAGCTTAAGAATACAATCATGTCACCTTCATCATTCAATGTCGCCCTTGGGCTAGATGATAAGATTGACATGACGAAGCTTGACCTGGATTATCCCTACAATGTGGTTTCAACAGGCCTGGGAACAGCTGAAAAACTGTTTAATGCATTTCTTGCCGGAAATCATGGATTTTCAAAAGAGTGTTTTCATGCTGCAGTTATCTGTCCTTCTCTGACGACGGGTGTAAAAAATACAATTACCATTCGCAGTACACCCTGGGCACTGAACGGATGGAAAGAGCTGCGTGAAAGCAACCATGAAAAATACCTGGCAGAAAAGGAAAAGTGGGCCGACTTTCTGATTGATATCGCAGAAAAGTATTTTATCCCCGACCTGAAAAAACATATTGTTGTAAAAGACATAGCCACGCCTGCGACTTATGCCCGTTTTTCTGGTTCCCCGACTGGCAGCATTTACGACATAGCTTCACTGGTTACACAGTTCGGACCGAAGCGTCTGCCTATGAAAACACCCATTCGGAATCTTTATCAGCCAAAATTTGCTCATGGCCTTTATGGTACAATGATGGGTGGAGTGCAGGTAGTGGATTTGTTGCTGGACAGGAAATTCAATGACGGAAATTCGTTGTTTGTTCCTGCCAAGACTGGAAAAGCAGTGTCCTGATAATAAAATAGTTACGTTTTTTACAAAGCAAAAGAAAACTGGCCTTACCAACCGGTTTTTTTTATTTTGAATCATTTATCTTTTTACACCCAGTCCTGAGAATTCAGCATTTATTATATTTAAAAACTAAATGGAGGATATTGCTATGAAAAATAAAGTTTCAAGCCTGATCTGTTTAATTGTTATCTATCTGTCTGTCAATATGAGCATTACAGCTCAGAATATCGGACTTGTAGATATAAAACGTGCCGACCTGGTTATAACCGTCGGAGGCTCTTCTGCAGACATACCGGGATTTACATCTGAAGCTATTCAAATAGCTCTCGATGCTGTTAAATCAAGAGGTGGCGGTACTGTAAAGCTTAATCCCGGGACATATTTAATAACTGGTCCTGTGCGAATCTCAGATAATACCTCATTGATCGGATCCGGAAGTTCTACCATTTTGCAGAAATGCGATGGATTTAAAACCAGCTTCATCATTGATGCCGACTGGGGAATGCTGAAGGCGGTTGTTAAAGATGTAAGCGGTTTTAAAATCGGTATGGGAATCGAGCTGTACGACGATCAGCACAACCAGGGATGGGATGTCACTACAGCAGTAATTACTGATATTAAGGATAATGTCATTTATTTCGACAACTGGACTGTAAATGACTATCAGTCTTCGAATAACGGTATAATTACAAACGGCTGTTCAATAATTGGGGCAGTAGATGCGGAGAATGTTAAAATTGCAGATCTTGTTATTGAGGGCAATAAAAAAACAAATGAATATATAAATGGATGCCGGGGCGGTGGAATATACATCTATAAATCCAAAAACTGCACTATTGAAAATGTTAAAGTCAATGAGTTTAACGGCGATTCGTACAGCTGGCAGATAACCGAAAATATAACTGTAAGAGGATCAGAAGCATCAAACGGGAACGGTCTCGGATTTCATCCAGGAACAGGATCAGACCATTCAATTATTGAAAACTGCCTCAGTCACAATAACAAGGGAGATGGCATCTTTCTATGCTGGAGGGTCCAGAACGGAATATTCAGAAATAACACGGTCTTTGCAAATGGCGATAATGGTATTTCCATCGGACATAAGGATACAGATAATATTTTTGAAAATAATCATGTGTACGAAAATGCTCATCATGGTGTCTTTTTCAGGAATGAAAACAAGCAGAACAGCGGTCACCGGAACACTTTCATTAAAAATGTTATTGAAAACAACGGAACTGAACGTGAGTCGTGCGGTTTCTACATTGGAGGTGAGACACATGAAATAAATATTAATAATAATATTATCCGGTCGACAGGAAAAGGCAACCAGGCAATGGCAATTATGATCGGAAAGAAATCTGCAGACATTTCTGCAATTGATAATAAGATTTCAGGATCAAAAGAGATTGTCAATGAAAAATAAGCAGAGAGTAAAATCTTTTTATTTAAATTTAAGCTGGCATTTATCTGATAAACAACACTGATATGGCATTCTGGGAAGGTGAAATAAAAGAACTTGATAAACTGTACGAATCCTTTAAAGGGCATCTGCCTGATATTGTCAAGGAGCTGGAGCAATTGATCAGAACCGAGGATCCAAATGTTGTCATGCTCTATTCCAGAAGATGCCTTGAGGTCATTGTTACTGATCTTTGTGAATCAGAATTACAAAGGCCAAGGAAAACAGAACCCCTGAAAGGTATCCTCGATAAGCTGAACAGCGAGGAAAAGGTACCCGCACATATTATTACCTCGATGCAAAGTCTTAACAGCATGGCAACTTATGGCGCCCACCCCAAGGACTTTGATCCGGAACAGGTAAAGCCGGTTCTTAATAATCTTGCGATAATTATCAAATGGTATCTCAAGTATAAGGATTTCAAGATAGTCAGTAAAGTCGGCCCGGAAGAAAAAGAGTATAAGATCATTGATCAGATTAATAAGATTGAGCAGCCGGTTACCAAAACAGATAAGTCTGAACCAAAAAAGAGAAAATTACTGGCACGTATTGGAATTATTTTTGGAATTGCCGTTGTATTGTTTATTCTTATAAGTATCCTCAGAGTAGTGATTCTTTTCTTTTCAGCGAAAAACAGTGAAGCAGCTTCTGACATGTATTATATAAATCTTGGGATTGCATTTACCGATCCGCGTGACAATCAAATATATACAGAAGTAAAAATCGGCAACCAGGTTTGGATGGGTGAAAATCTGCGAGCTGATCTGTACAACGATGGAACATCCATCCCCATCGTAAAGAGCACCTCCAAATGGATATCTACTGAAACACCTGCTTATTGCTGGTATGATAACAAGGAAAGGGTCTACGGTCAAATTTATGGTGCTTTATATAACTGGTATGCTGTTAATACCGGCAAATTATGTCCGACAGGCTGGCATGTACCTACTGTGGGTGAATGGGATACTCTTGCATTGTTTTTAGACCCGGAAGCTGACTCCCTGGATTTTTTCTGGCACATCAGTCGGGAAGCTGGAATTAAGATGAAAGAGGCTGGCACATCTCACTGGAAAATAACTGATGGCGTTTACGGAACAAATGAAAGCGGTTTTACGGCACTCCCTGGCGGTTTTCGTTCATGGGAAGGATTTTTTTATCTGGGGTTGATGAGCGTGTCAAATCTTTTTTTCAAAGTGATTATGAGCGTAAAAACTGTGGTTTTTCAGTAAGATGTATAAAAGATCAGCAGCAGGAATGATTTTTTTTAATTACTGAGCATGCTCTGTTTTAATAAATTTTAACTTAAATATCTGATCCTTAATTATATTTTTGCCCCATTAATAATTTTTTTTTACTTTATCGGAATAAATTGGTTTTAAAATGGTCTATAAGCTATAAATGAGTTAAATAAGATCTCCAGAATATGAAAAGAACCCTAATTATTACAGGAGTCATTGCTGTAGTCATTATTATCGTGATGATTGTTTTCAACAAATTAGCCTCAAAGAGGGACGACGTAAGCACATGGGCAGAGGTTAAGCAAGGTCTTTTTGAAGTAACAGTAACAGGTTCCGGTGAATTATATGCTGAAAAATCTCTTGATGTTAAAGGTCCGGATATTTCACAAACCCAAACCCAGAGCCAGGGAGGCGGTGGACGGGAAGGAGGAGGTATGAACAGAGGAGGTATGATGAGAGCTGCAGATTTTAAAATTACTGACATAGTGTCTGAAGGTACAATGGTTAAGGAAGGAGATTATATTGCACAGCTCGACAGGACAAGCTATGACAATACTTTAAAAGATGCCCTGCAAAATCTTACTACTTTGCAGTCAAATCTTGAAATGAAAATCCTTGATACTGCCGTAACACTTACTAATCTGAGAGATGAGATAAGGAATCAGAAATATGTGGTGGAAGAAGCGGAAATTACCCTGGAGCAATCAAAATATGAACCTCCGGCAACAATACGTCAGGCAGAAATAAGTCTGAATAAAGCGCAACGGGCACTTGAACAGGAAAAGAAGAATTATAATCTGAGACTTGCCCAATCAAAAAGGGATATAAAGGAGAAGAAGCTGGCCCTTGAAGATGGTACCCTGCTTGTGAATAATCTTCAATCATTCCTGGCCAAGTTTACCATACGAGCTCCCTCTTCAGGAATCGTAATCTATAAAACAGACTGGGGTGGAACTAAAAGAAAAACAGGATCGTCAATCAATGCTTTCGACCGTATTGTCGCAACCCTTCCTGATCTTACTTCAATGATTTCCAAAACTTATGCCAACGAAATTGAAGTTAATAAAGTTAAAATAGGTCAAAAAGTTGATATCACAATAGATGCATTACCGGGTAAAGCTCTTACAGGTACCATAATAAGTGTTGCTAATATCGGCGAGGTGCTTGCAAATTCCGATGCAAAAATGTTTGAAGTTTTAATCAAAATTGATGGTACTGATACTCAGCTGAGACCCTCGATGACAACATATAATAAAATAATTATTAAATCCTATAACGATGCTGTTTATATACCACTGGAGTGTGTACATGCGGGAATAGACAGTATCCCGTTTGTTTATAAGAAAAACCATACAAAACAGATCGTCCTTCTTGGAGATGTTAATGATAAAAATGTTGTTGTCAAACAGGGACTCGAAGCCGGTGCAGACATTTATCTTATCCCTCCTGCAGAAACTTCAAAATTCAAGCTGGTCGGAGAAAATCTGATTCCGGAAATAAAAAAGGGTATCTGATAATCAATATAACTTCCAATTTTATCCATCCGCTTGTCATGAAAAAGACGGATGGATTTTTTTGTGTTATATGATAGTCTTTCCTAACTTTGATACAGTTAAATTAAATAAACTATTAATATTAAGGAGGGAATAATTATGATCGAATATGTACATAAACACATCACATCTGAACTGGATCAGAATACCCGGACTGATACTATCTTTATTCTGACTTCAATTGTTCTTAATCTGATTACACTGGCAGTTAATTCCGGAATTTCAAAAGATTCCCGGACAAATTCTTCTACATTGATTGTTATGTTTGTTTTTGTCAGCCTTATTATTGTCGTTAATGTCGTTATAGTTATAGGATTAATCAAGGGGAAATATACACGGGCGAAACTGCTGAAAGGTTTAATTGAAATGTACAAAGATCAGCACGTTGATAAATATTATGATACCTCGCTTCTTGGAAATTATGATTTAAGATATAACCTGTTTATTCTTGTTGTAGTTTTTACCGGGATAATTGCAACGGTTGTTCCGTTCATTTTACGATAGCATTATTTAAGCTGTCTGTAAAATTTACTGTTTTATTTTCAGGAAAGATTAATATTTTACGATCTTCCCGATCAGGATTCTTCTATAGGTGATTACCTTTATGAAATAAATCCCTGCGGTTAATTGCCTCATATCAAGCTCATAAGTATCACAATTGACATCTTTTATTAGAAGCAGCCGTCCGTAAATATCATAAAGACTCAACGTGTTAATTTCGGATACCGATTTAATTTTCAGTACATCATGAACAGGATTAGGGTAAAACTGCAGGCTGAGATCGACAGGAATCTGATCGTCAGAAAGAATTAAATCATTAGAGGCCGTCCAGTTTTCAGCTAAACTGTTATCCAGGTCAGGATCAGTCAGTTTCAGATAATAGCCATTGTTATCGGCATCTGGCCATGGCAGGGTATCATAATAATGAACATTGTCAATTACATTCCCAAAAGCATCCGACAAAACCAGGTTTTGATTATTATTTGACAGATGCCTTGTAAACTGATCAAAAGGTACAGCCCAGTATTTGGCTTTAAATGCTGAAGTGTCAGCTGCCAGATATATCGAGGAGTCAGGGGCAAGCGTTGAATTTACCGGGAATTGATAAACCAGTCCGGTTCCGCTGAAATAAATTCCAGTAAGGTCGATGGTTTGATCACTGTTATTTGTTATTTCAAGAAATTCAAAATCATTGTCGTTATGGAGAAGAGAATTTTTTTCAGGATTATACATGATTTTTGAAATCACCAGCGGGGGGACAGAAACGTTGCTGCATGCCGAATAAGAACCAAGGTTTGTGGTTATCCATGAGATCCGTGCACTGAGCCAGGTTTTAATTTCTGCTATTCTCTGAGCATGATCACCAACATTTCCCCACAAGGCATTTTCCCTTACAACAGCTTCACTGATAGTCGCAACAGTTTGATCTATAAAAGTTTCCAGACTTGAAAGGTTCAATGGCTGACCGGGTTGAATGAGCTCGTTCCATCTTTTTGACAGATAACACCTGAACTGGCTGTTATTAAACAGGTCTCTCCAGAACCTTGATCCTTCATTATCGCCGTTTGAAAACTGCCATATATCTGTATGGCTTCTGTCAAATCCCCAGAAGAACAGATCGTTGCCGTAAGTCAGGTCATTATCCCAGATTGGGCCGGCCCTCAGTTTGCCGTTTCTGTCCTTATGAAAATATGTGCTGAACTGATATGCATCAGCATTGGAACCAAGTTCACTGATAATCGTAAAGTCAATGAATGATGGTATATCAATTACAGCAGGAAAGCCGCTGGAAACAGAATAGTTGCCGGCCTGAGCTGTCGTAGCAAGTATATTGAACTGGTTATGTATGTAATTGTTCTGCGACGATGTTACATCTTCCGGTTTTGGAAGAACATGAATATAATCTACACCCCATCCGTAATAGTTGTTCAGCGTCCAGGCTACAGGGTCGCCTCCGGTAGTTTTATCGGCTTTGGTAATATAACCGCCTGAAAGCTCCGGCAGAATATTATCAGTGGATGTAATTTTAATGATATCCACTCTGTTGTCATCGGCTTTGATTTTTTCTTCAAGTAAATAGAGACCCATATAATTACCATTAATAATCAATTCACAATAGACAGTCATGGAAGCGTATTCCCCGATTTGTCTGGACAGGTTAAAGGATAAATAATCGCGTATTAATGCCGGATCGAAAACCATTCCGTTGAGTATCCAGTCGTTTTCAGCCGGCATACCCAGCAGACTGACATTATTATTGGTAATATTATCCGCCATCCGGGTAGTGAAGCCATACTGCTTTTTCAGTGTTACCTGTGACGATGATCCCCTGATTTCAATGTCTATTCTCCCATTATAATTAAGATATGAAGTATTGTTCTGATCGGTCACGTAATTTCTTTCACCAGGTCCACGGTAAATAATTTTCATCGTTGCCAAAACCCTGGGATTGTCAACGATGGCAGCTCCCCCATCAGTATTGATAATAACAATTGGCAGGTTGCTGCTGGTAAGGCTCTGTGCGGAGATGCTGCCACATATTATTATAAAAAAGCTTGTTATGATAATAGTTCTTTTCATTCAGCGGCTTTCATGATATCAAAATTAGCACTTTCTGCTATTAATCAGAGTCAGAACTGTTTAAAAAGGTTGCAGGAATAACACATGAATATAATAATATCATTTAAAAAATTATCTTTAGCTTAATTCTATTAAACCAGATAATGAACTTAATCTACCTGCAAAATGAAAACATATTCAAAAATTCTTTACTGGATACCAAGGATCCTCTGCATCGTGGCAATTCTTTTTGTCAGCATGTTTGCTTCTGATGCATTCAGCCCTCATAATACAATATGGCAAAATATTGTTTCCCTGTTCATGCATCTTCTTCCCTCGTTTATATTGATTGTAGCGCTGGTAATTGCATGGAAATGGGAGCTGGTTGGCGGAATAATCGTTACAATCATGGGACTCGCTTTTGGTACATGGGTCTTCCTGCTTAATTTGAAACGTATTCATTCTGTCGGGAAAAGTCTCGGATTAGCTGCAATGATATGTTTGCCATTTGTTATCTCGGGAATTCTGTTTATCGTGAACCATTACAGCAAAAAACGCAACCAAACTGTATTTAACGAGTAACAAGCAACCAGCAACCAGTAACGAGTTACGGTTCATATCTTTCTGAATGATTTCATTTCTTTGATTCATTCCTTTCCAAATTGATTTTTTATATTGTGTGCAGACCAGAAAAGGAATATTATGCCACGTCGGGAGGATATTAAGAAAGTATTAATAATCGGTTCAGGACCGATTATTATCGGGCAAGCGTGTGAGTTCGATTATTCAGGTACTCAGGCCTGTAAAGCATTAAGGTCATTAGGCTATAAAATCGTACTGGTCAATTCAAATCCGGCAACGATAATGACCGACCCGGAAATGGCAGACGTCACATATATAGAGCCGCTCAATGAGTACGCCCTTACTGAAATAATCAAAAAGGAACGTCCGGATGCTTTGCTTCCCAACCTCGGCGGACAAACTGGTCTTAATCTTTCATCACTTCTGGCAAAAAAAGGAATTCTTGATAAATACAAAGTCAAAGTAATTGGCGTAAATGTCGATGCAATAGAACGTGGTGAAGACAGGATTGCTTTTAAGGAAACAATGACGCGGCTTGGAATTGATATGCCAAAAAGCAAAGCAGTACATAATGTTGAAGATGCGGAGAAAGTAGCAGCTGAGCTTGGTTATCCTGTCGTCATTCGTCCTGCATACACCATGGGAGGAACTGGCGGCGGACTGGTTTATAATCTGGAAGAATTACGGACTATTGCGAGCAGAGGTCTTTCGGCAAGCATTGTAAATCAGATACTTATAGAAGAGTCAGTCCTTGGCTGGGAAGAACTTGAACTCGAGGTGGTAAGAGATTCAAAGAACCAGATGATAACTGTATGCTTCATCGAGAATGTTGATGCAATGGGTGTGCATACCGGCGATTCTTACTGTACAGCTCCGATGCTGACAATAAGTGAAGAGCTTCAGAAACGTCTCCAGAAATACTCTTATGATATTGTCGAGGCAATTGAAGTTATAGGAGGAACAAATATTCAATTTGCCCATGATCCTCAAACAGGCAGCGTGGTTGTTATTGAAATCAACCCGCGTACATCGAGGTCATCTGCCCTTGCTTCCAAAGCAACAGGCTTCCCCATTGCATTTGTCTCCTCTCTTCTTGCAGGAGGTCTTACTCTTGATGAAATACCCTATTGGCGCGACGGAACGCTCGAAAAATATACTCCTTCAGGCGATTATGTTGTCGTGAAATTTGCACGCTGGGCTTTTGAAAAATTTGAAGGTCTCGAAGATAAGCTTGGCACACAGATGCAGGCCGTCGGTGAGGTGATGAGCATTGGCAAGAATTATAAAGAAGCATTTCAGAAATCTATCCGCTCTCTTGAAATCGGACGTTACGGCCTCGGATTTGCAAAAGATTTTAATAAAAAGCCTCTCGATGAACTGATGAATATGCTTAAACATGCCTCAAGTGAACGACAATTCCTGATGTATGAAGCATTGCGAAAAGGGGCTGGTATTGAGGAGCTTTACCGGAAAACTTATATCAAGCCCTGGTTTATCTCTCAGATGAAAGAGCTGGTTGAGGAGGAAGAAAAAATACTTGCATATAAAGGTCAGATGCTTCCTGATGAAATGCTGATACAGGCAAAAAAAGACGGATTCGCCGATAAATATCTGTCGAAGCTATTGGCTATTCCCGAAAAGGAAATAAGGGAAAAAAGAATCTCACTTGGTCTTAGTGAAGCATGGGAGGCTGTTCCCGTCAGCGGTGTTGAAAATGCTGCTTACTACTTTTCGACTTATAACGCACCTGATAAAGTACAGGTAAGCAGCAGGAAGAAGATAATGGTTCTGGGTGGCGGACCAAACAGGATCGGACAGGGCATTGAATTTGATTACTGCTGCGTGCATGCAGCTTTTGCAATCCGGAATGCCGGATTTGAATCTATAATGGTAAACTGTAACCCAGAAACAGTGTCGACCGATTATGATACTTCCGACAAGCTTTATTTTGAACCTCTTACAGCAGAAGATGTTCTGAGCATTTACAACAAGGAAAAACCTGAGGGTGTAATTGTTCAGTTCGGTGGACAGACACCGTTGAACCTCGCCAGAGAGCTGGCAGATGAAGGTGTTAAAATTCTGGGTACTACTCCTGAAACTATCGATCTTGCAGAAGATCGTGATCGCTTCAGGCAGGTGATAAATAAGCTTAAAATTCCCCAGCCTGAATCAGGCATGGCAAGCAACCTGGAACAGGCTCTCACAATTGCCGAAAGAATCGGTTATCCTTTAATGATCAGACCTTCGTATGTGCTTGGCGGCCGTGCTATGAAGATTATTCTGGATGAGGAAATGCTTGAAGAGTATGTTGCTAAGGCAGTTGGAGTATCTCCCGACAGGCCTCTTCTACTGGATAAGTTCCTCGAGGATGCTATTGAATCTGAGGCTGATGCAATTTCTGATGGAACGGATGCTTTTGTTCCGGCGGTAATGCAGCATATCGAATATGCCGGTATTCATTCAGGCGATTCAGCCTGTGTTATTCCCCCGGTAGTGATCCCTAAAGATCATAAAAAAACAATTTATGACTACACCCGCAGGCTCGCAATGGAATTAAAAGTTGTTGGTCTATTGAATATCCAGTATGCTATCTATGAGGATGTTGTATATATTCTTGAAGCTAATCCGCGTGCTTCAAGAACTGTTCCTCTGGTTTCAAAAGTCTGTAATATTTCAATGGCGAGAATTGCCACGCAGATTCTGCTTGGACAAAAACTTTCCGATTTTAACCTGAAAAACAGGAGTTTAAAGCATTTCGGAGTTAAGGAAGCAGTTTTCCCGTTCAACATGTTCCCTGCTATTGATCCGCTGCTTGGGCCTGAAATGCGTTCAACAGGTGAAGTGCTTGGAATGGCAGATTCTTATGGTATGGCATTTTTTAAATCCCAGGAAGCAACTCAATCTTCTCTTCCTGTAAAAGGTACTGTTCTTATTACAATTGCCGATCGCGACAAGGATCGTATTCTTCCGGCTGCCCAGAACTTCAGTGATATGGGTTTCAAAATTCTTTCAACAGGCGGAACCAGACAATTCCTTGAAAAACACGGTATTGCAGCCACATTGATTCTTAAAGTGCATCAGGGCAGGCCTAACATTGTTGATGCAATTAAGAATGGAGAGATAGATCTTGTTGTAAATACTCCCGCCGGACGTCTCAGCGAATATGACGATTCTTATATCAGGAAAAATGCCATCAAATATAAAATACCTTATATAACAACAACGTCAGCAGCACTTTCCGCAACCAAAGGAATAAAGGAAAGACAGAATGGTGAATATAAAGTAAGATCGCTTCAGGATTATCATTCAGCGATAGAGGACTAAGATCTAAACTGACTCTTCCCTTATTTTTTCACGCATTTCTTCTTCTGTCAGAGTATTTGTAATTACATCATGTATGGAATCCCTCCGGCTTACATGCCCGAGAAGGTGTTCAATATCTTCAAATCTTAAAATATCACGAACCTCAGAATGTGCTTCAGCAACTTTGAATATTACTCCCTTTGATTCAAGATTTAAATAAAGCTTTTTGATCAGCCTTGCTCCGCTTGAATCAATGTAAGCGGAGGTGCTCAGGTCAAATATGACTATCTTAAGTGTTAAAAATTCTTTTACAATTATCGGCCAGATATGACTATAAACATAGTTAACATTAAAGTAAACTAATGGTGATTCTACTCTGAATAATAAAATTCCAGGAGTTACCTGATTGTCGGGATGACGTTTAATGTCCGTATATCTTTCAGTACCGGGAATTCTGCCGAGGATGGCAACATGAGGACTCGATACAAATTTAATAATCAAGATAAGAGAGGCAAGTGCACCGATCATAACTCCCTGCAGAATTCCAAAAGCGAGGACACTTACTCCGGCAAGCATAGCTATGATAAAATCAAATTTATTAACTTTCCACATCCTCTGGAACTCTTTGATATTGATTAATTTAATAACAGCTACAAAAACAATTGAGGCAAGTATAACTTTAGGAAGATTAAATAATAATCCTGCAAGGAACAGAAGACATATCCCTATGAAGAAAGAAGTAAAAACCAGTGCCATTGGAGTTTTTGCTCCTGCACCGTCATTAACTGCCGATTGTGATAATCCACCGCTTACCGGGTAACCATTACCAAATGATGTTGCCAGGTTAGCCAGGCCAAGAGCAAGCAGCTCCTGGTGAGGATTTATTTCGTAACCATTCTTCTGAGCCAGGGTTCTTGCAGCCGAAACACTTTCAATATATGCCAGAAGAAAACAAGCAGATGCAAGGAAGCCAACATTCTTAATATCAGCCCAATTCAGCTTAGGAATGTGAAATTTTGGAAGGCTGGCAGGAATGGATCCTACAATATCAAATTTCTTATCTCCCAGTGGTGATAAAGAGATTAATAAGATGGACAGTATTACTACATAAATTGCAATTGGTTTTCCGGGGAAAAGCTTTTCCCCTCCAAAAATTATGATAAAGGCTATAATGCCGAAAATAAGGACATAAACATTTAATTGATCTAATTTCCCTACAAGGTCACCACACCTGCTGAAGAAATCAGTTTTATTGATTGGCGGTCCTAGAACTCCGAATAATTTTGGAAGCTGTGAAACCATTATTGTTAAAGCAGCTCCTGCTTTGAATCCGGTAAGGACGTTTTCGCTTATAAAATTTATTAGGCTATCGAGACGAAGAAAATATGCCAGAACGCTCATACCGGCAAGAAGAAGTGCTGTGAGCGATGCTAGTTCTAGCAATCGAACAGTATGCTCTTCTAGCGATCGAACAATATGCTTTTCCTCTTCACCAGCAAGGCCTAAAAGTGTCACCCCGATAACCATTGATATTGCTGATGTAGGACCGACTGCGAGCTGCTTCCCGGTGCCAAGTATGGCATAAAAAAATCCACCCAGAAGGTAACCATAGATTCCGTATACAGGCGGTAGCCCGGCAAGTGTAGCATATGCAAGAGAGACAGGTATAGCATAAGCTGTGAGTACGATTCCGGCTAATGCATCAGAACTGAGAGTCTTAAGGTTGTAGCCCGGAAGCCATTGCAGAGGAGGAAAAATATTTTTCAATTTTTTTCTTCTTTAATATATTAATAACTGCACACCCGAAGTTGAATATTACTACGGCCAATTAGCGGTTTATTAAACCATGCATTAAAAAAAATTATTCTTTAATCTTACTCCTGAGATCTTTGATTTCTTTTTCTTTTTTACCTATCTCCTCTTCCAGTTTGCCGATTTTCCCGTTCAGATCCTCAACTTTATTGTTAAGCCTGCTGACGTCATCTTTTAAACCGGCGACCTGTTTTTGAAGATCTGCTTTTTCAGCTTCAAGACCTTTTATTATCGGTGTATAGACTGATTTGGCATAAAACCATGCGGTAAAATATCCGATTATTGCTGCAACCAGGAGTAATGCAATAATTATAATGACTGCTCCGGTACCAGACTGTACGAGTTGTATAAATGATAGTGTCATATTATTTTAATTTTATTGATATTTCTGTTCTTCTGTTTTTAGCTCTTCCTTCTTCAGTGATATAATTAACAGTAGCTTTACTTTCGCCTGCCGATTCTGTCAGGATTCTGGTAGCATTAATCCCTTGTCCTTCAAGATATTTACTGACAACCTGGGCTCTTTTCATTCCAAGCTCCTGGTTGTATTCAGGGGTACCTACCAGGTCTGTGCAGCCTGTTACAGAAAGCATCGAACCAGGATATTTATCAAGCCATGCTTTAAATGGAGCAACGCTGTTATCTATTTGCGGATCAGATTTGAATTTTGCATCGTTAAATTCAAAATAGATCATGAGGTCCTTGGGCATTAATGCTTTAAGTTTCATTAAAGAATCTGCCTCAGTAGTCTGTTTGTCAGGGATTGTCAGTACCGGAACCGGCTTATTCATCATTGGCAGCAGCTTGTCATTATAAAGCCATGCCGAAATAAAGCACCAGATCACAAATACTATAAATCCGGTAATCAGGATTCTCATTTTAGTTCAATATTTGTTAAGTTATAGATCAGATAATTGTCCTTACAAGTTAGGAAATTATTCTAAAATAGAATACTCCAAAATAATAATTAATCACATATTGAATTATTTTTGAAATCGAATGTACTTTCCTGACAATGAAAAAAACAATAATATCAGCCATTTTTCTTATTGCTGCTGCCATTTTATCTGATGCCCAGCAACCCTGGCAAAAGATTACTGATCCAAAAACCAGCGAGATAGCCGGGAATTTTAAATCGCCCCCTGCTGAATATGGAATGATCCTCTGGTGGGGTTGGGATGGACCAATGACCGATACTGTTATCAGACGCGATCTTGACAGAATCAAAGAAATGGGCTTTCAGGGAGTTATGATTGAAGCAGGATACGGTATGTCTGCAAAATACCTGTCACCTGAATGGTTCAGCCTTGTAAAACTTGCCGTTTATGAAGCAAAACAGCGAGGGATGCGGGTTTGGATTGAGGATGAAGGCAAATACCCCAGCGGTTTTGCAGGTGGTAAATTTAGTAATGAACGCCCCGATCTTAAAATGCAGGGACTGGTTGTTACTGAAAGAATTAATCCAGGCGCCGGTGAAAAAATAACCAGAAAGCTCCCATATTATACATTGAGCGCTGTTGCATATAATAATGAAGATAAATCAGATAAAATAATCGATATTTCCTCCGGAGAACTAAACTGGGTTGTTCCTGAAGGCAGCTGGCAGATCTTTCTGGCCGGATATCGTTTCAGATCATCCGTAACACGTTCTGTCAATAATCTTTCAAGGGGGAAAGATACAACCGCTTCATTGATGGATTATCTTAATCCACTGGCAACCAGACAGTTTCTTGACTGGACACACGAGCAGTACAAGAAGTACTTTGGAAGTGAATTTGGTAAAACTTTTATGGGTTTCATGGGTGATGAACCCGATTTTGCGTATATGCCATGGACTCCAGATATTCTTGAGGAGTTCAAAAGCAGAAAAGGATATGATATAAAGCCATTTCTGGCTTCATTTTTTGTTCCCCAGCTTAGTGATGAAGAAAAAAGGATGAAAGCCGATTACTGGGATGTATGGTCAAGTCTTTTCGGAGAAAACTTTTTTAAAGTCCAGGCTGACTGGTGCAGAGAGAACAATATTGAATACATAGTTCATCTGAATCATGAAGACCAGATGCCCGGGCTGGTAAAATCTTCTGGCGACTTCTTCAGAAATATGCGTTACGTTGGTGTGCCTGGCGTCGATGCCATCTGGAGCCAGATTTGGATGGATCATGTTGCCGATTATCCAAAGCTTGCTTCGTCGGCATCGCATCTGTTCGGCAGACCCCGTGCTTTTACTGAAAGCTTTGCCGCTTACACTTACCGTCCTTCGGTTCCCCAGGCAAAGTGGGTTATTGATTATCAGCTTGTCAGGGGAATAAATTTTGTTCAGATAATGTTCATGTCAGCATCAACCACAAGGACACAACCGGCAGTGCCGCCTGCTAATGCTTCAGCAAGACCCGCAAATCAGGCTGCTCCGAGACCAAGCTTCTTTCTGACAGACACTTTCCCCCCTGTTGCTCACTATATTAACAGGGCTTCCTATTTGCTGTCACAAGGTAAGCCCGCTGCTAAGATCGGTATTTACTTTCCAACGATGAGCATGTGGTATGGTGACAATGAATCAAATACAAGTGTATTGGACATTGCCCGCCAGTTAACGGAAAATCAAAAAGATTTTGATTTTGTTGATGAACAGGCACTTACATCAATACTTACTCTGGAAAACCGTACATTAAAAAACCTCAGCGGAGAGTCGTATCGTGCCTTGATAATACCTTCTATAAGTGTGATTTCAGATGCTGCTCTTTTAAGATTACAGGAATTTGCAGCTTCAGGAGGCAAAGTGATTTTCATCGGAAACTTGCCTTCGCTGGTCGTTGATAAAAGTTTTGTGACTGCTGCAAAACCTTCTGATTTGACCTGGGCTATGCACGAGGAGACCGGTAAATTGACTTCTGCAATTTTTGAAGCACTACCTGAACCAGATTTTAAAACTGATAAAACTGTACCACAGTTAAAATATCTTCATCGTGAATGGAAGGATGCTGATCTATATTTTATTTTCAATGAAGGTAAAGAACCGCAATCTTTGAATATCTCTTTTCCGGGTAAAAGTAAAAAACAAATCTGGGATGCAACTACCGGTCAGATTTTGAAAATGAAAGGTTCCTCATTTTCCTTTGAACCATGGGAAACAAAATTTGTGATTATTAAAAAATAGAACAATAATTTTCTAAGCCAAACTTAATTTATTAAACATGAAAACGGTGCGTTTATTCCCCATTCTTTCAGTATTGTCAGCCTTGTTCTTTTCATCCTCCTGCAAAGACCAGGCTAATCTTCCGATACCTCATCTTGAAAAGCAAGGTGCTGCTACACAGCTGATTGTAGACGGAAGACCATTCCTGGTACTTGGAGGAGAACTTCATAATTCGAGCTCAACGAGCCGCGAGTATATGAAAGAGTTCTGGCCAAAGCTTAAAGCATCAGGAATGAATACGGTGCTCGCAGGTGTTGAATGGGCTCTTGTGGAGCCTGAAGAAGGCAGGTTCGACTTTACAGTTGTTGACAATCTGATTGAAGATGCACGTGCACAGGATCTTCATCTTATATTATTATGGTTTGGCTCCTGGAAAAATGGTCAGTCGCATTATATGCCGAAAATGGGAAGAGTCTTGAAATTCTTTCCGCATTCGGAAAAGAGACTCTTAAGTCTGATTCAAAAGCTTTTGCTGCAATGATGAAGCATTTGAATGAAATTGACAATAAATATCATACCGTACTTATGATTCAGGTTCAGAATGAAGTTGGAATACTTGGTTCTCCACGCGATCATAATGATCTTGCAGATGCAGCTTTCACCTCCTCAGTACCTCAGGAACTGATTGATTACATGCTAAAAAACAAGGAGACACTGCTGCCTGAGCTGCTTGAAGTATGGTCGGCAGGAGGTTATAAAACAGCAGGTTCATGGGAAGAAGTTTTTGGCAAAAGTGTGAAAACCGATGAATTTTTTATGGCTTGGAATTATGCAGGTTTTCTCAACGGATGTGCTAAAGCAGGTAAAGCAGAATACAAAATACCAGTGTATGTTAATGCATGGATTGTCCAGCCTCAGGATAAGGTGCCGGGAGACTATCCATCTGGTGGTCCTCAGGCTCATGTTTTGGATTTCTGGAGAGCCGGTGCACCGGATATTGACCTTTTATGCCCTGACATTTACCTGCCCGACTTTGCAGAGATCTGTGCCATGTACACACGTAATAACAATACATTGTTCATTCCTGAATCGATGGCCGGAGAGAAGGGTGCCGCACAGCTGTTTTATGCAATCGGAAAATACAATGCTATCGGATATTCTCCCTTTGGCATTGAAAGAATTGTTTCGGGTAATGAAAATGATCCGATTTCAGATGCTTATAAAATTTTGAAAGAGTTTGCCCCTGTAATACTTGAAGCCCAAAAAAATGGAAAAATCACATCTGTATTGCTGAGTGAGGGAAAAAATCCTGCCGAGGAAGTTATACTCGGAGATTATAAGCTTCATGTTGAATTATCAAGAAGCTGGCGTTCACCGTCAGCCCCCGGAGGAGGAGCTGGCTTTGGAATTATAATTAACTCAGGTCCCGATGAATATATTATCTATGGAAATAATATTCAGGTCTCATTCTCATCCAACACCCCCGGACCTGCAATAGCCGCTATTGCACAGCTTGACGAAGGAAGATATGAAAATGGAAAATGGATTCAGGGAAGGCGGCTTAATGGTGACGATATCATGCTCGATTATGATCTTGCAAAAAAAGCACTGGAAAATAAGACAGGAACCGGTTTAAGATTTGGAAACAGGAATGTTAATATACAGCGGGTTAAACTATACAGATACGAGTGAATTAATAAGTCATTTAATAATAACTTAAGGCGCGAAATCTTTTGTTCTTTCAATCCAGAATTCATTGAAGCTCCTTACCGGATCTTCGCACAGATAAACACCAGTGCCATATTCACGTGCATCAGTATTTGTAATACTTCCTATTTTGGTAATCTTCCTGAATAATTGTCTGATATCTTCACCCGGCTCATCATTAATATAAACCGCTGATGTAATATCCGGATCAAATTTTTCAGGGAACCAGTACATGAAGCTTTCGCTAAAGGAAACTGCTTCCGGAAGCTTGTATTTTTTCCCGATTATGGTTATGGCTCCTGCTTGTCCGTAATTCTCCCCATAAATAAATGCTGCCTTTTTATCAGGAATTTTTTGCCATGCTTCGTTAGCAAGAGCTGTCAGTTCTTCCCAGCCGAGCATATCTGCATAATCCTGTGGAAGTGAATGCTTTGATCCGTCTTCGAAAGTTCTTCCGAAATCAAATCCATACTTTGACTCAACTGTGTTGAAATATTCAATTAATCCTTTGGTTTTAAAAACTGGTAAGCCAAATGGCAGAATAAAAACAGTGAGCAGAACCAGGAGAGCAATAAATGCCGACCTGGTGTACCATTTTCTGAATATTGATTCATAGCAAACTGCTCCGGCTGAAATAAGGAAAGGGAAAACTCCCTGAGTATAATAACTTTTACCCCTCAACATCATCAGAGTTACTATCACTACTATCACAATCACGCCAAGGAATCTGAATTTTTTTTGCTGTTTATTAAAAAGTATATATAATAATCCTGCTATTGTAAGGAAAGATGAAGCGCCAGGCATAATTAGCTGTTCTGTTACAAAAGCTGACCTATTAACATTTACTAGCTGGTTTTCTGCTAGTTCTGACAGATGGTTTATCACCGGCAATCCATGAGCAATCTGCCAGATACGGTTTGGGAGAA
>JAPLEC010000024.1 GCA_026391515.1 Bacteroidia bacterium
GTTGCCACTGGTAATCCGTCATGATCAAAAATAATTGCCCTTGAACTGGTCGTCCCCTGATCAAGTGCAAGAATGAATTTTTTCATATCTGAATAATTAACTGTTTTGTATTTTAATTATAAATAGTTTAAAACCAATTTATTATACTCTCTCAGCTGTTCCTCTTTCCAGGAATAACTTAAGTCAAGTTCCTGTATCATAATATCTGCCACCTCAGGAGCAATTTTAACACTGGCCTTTACATCAAGAAGAAGTGCACGGGTTCTTCTTGCAAGTACATCCTCAAGGGTTCTGGGCATTTCATTTCTGCAAATCCAGATTATCTCGGCTTTCGTATAAGGTAATCCTGGATCGAGTTGATTACCAAACTCAGCTTGTTGATCAATCATTTTTTCAATTTCAACTGCCTTATTTCCATAAATTTTAAAACGTTCTGTTTTACATGCCAGATTATCTGAAAACAATCTGAAATCTCTGGTTACACATTTTCTTTTTTCAAGCTTACCTGCTCTTATTCCCCTGTCGATTGTTTCCTCAGCCATTCGCCGGTAAGATGTCCATTTACCTCCGATAATTGAGAGAAGCCCGGATTTTGAAAGAGTGATTTTATGCCTTCTCGAAACCTCCTTGGTGGATGAAGGATTTGCAGGATTGGCAGCCAAAGGCCGCAGCCCGGCAAATACAGAAAGAATATCGGCCCTGGATAGAGGTTTAGTGAGATATTTACCTGCAGTTTTAAGGATGAATTCAATTTCCTCATCAAGAGCTTTTGGTTCAAGTGATATAAGGTCAAGCGGCGTGTCGGTAGTGCCAATAACTACTTTATCGTACCATGGAATTGCAAACAGAACCCGTCCATCATCTGTTTTTGGAATCATAATAGCAGATTCGCTCTGAAGAAATGATTTATCAATGACAACATGTACACCCTGGCTGGGACGGATTGTCGGCTTTGATAATGGATTGTCCATCCTGTGAATTCCGTCAGCAAAAACACCGGTTGCATTAATTACCAGATTTGCATAAATGTTAAACCCGGTTCCTGTTTCCAGGTCTTTTGCGCGGACGCCGTTTATTTTGCCAAATTCATTTTTTAAAAGTCCGTTTACACTGAAATAATTAAGAACAGTTCCTCCGTTATCAGTGCATGCCCGGGCAAGAGAAATTGCCATTCTTGAATCATCAAACTGACCATCGTGATAAACAATTCCACCCCTCAATCCTTCCTTTTTTAACAGAGGCAATCGTTTAATCGTTTCTGAATAATTAATAAAATAAGATTCCCCAAGACTTAGTTTTCCAGCAAGGAGATCATAAAATTTCAGCCCGACAGTGTACAGAATAACATCCCAAAGTCTATAGGCTGGAACCACAAATTCCTGATCTGAAGTGAGATGCGGGGCATTTTTTAACATCCTTCCGCGTTCATGTAAAGCTTCTGTCACAAGCAAAATATCACCCTGAGCAAGATATCTGACTCCTCCATGAACAAGTTTTGTGCTTCGCGATGA
>JAPLEC010000258.1 GCA_026391515.1 Bacteroidia bacterium
TTGGGGCAACTATAATTTTCACACTTGTTGTGATATGGGTTATTGCAAAAGTTACTTATGTGATTATCAGAGCATTAAGAAAGTAAATTACGAATTAGGAATTAGGAATTACGAAATAATATAATTGATATGGATTACGATTTAATTATAATTGGAAGCGGGCCCGGAGGATATGTTGCAGCCATCAGGGCATCGCAGCTTAAGATGAAAGTTGCAGTGGTCGAAAAAGCTGAGCTGGGCGGAATTTGCCTGAACTGGGGATGTATCCCGACAAAATCGCTGTTAAAAAGCGCACAGGTTTTCGAATACCTTAACCATGCTGCAGATTATGGCATATCAGTGAAGGGAGAAGTGAAAGCCGATTTCAGTGCGATGATTGCTCGCAGCCGTAGTGTGGCGGAAGGAATGAGCAAGGGTGTTCAGTTTCTTTTTAAAAAGAATAATATTGTTCATATAAAAGGATTTGGCCGTCTGGCAGGGGGGAATTATGTTGAAGTTGAAGATTCTGAAGGGAAAAAGAAAACATATTCAGCTAAGAATATCATTCTGGCAACCGGGGCAAGGTCAAAAGAGCTGCCGAATTTAAAGCAGGATGGGAAGAAGATAATCGGATACAGGGAAGCAATGACGCTTGCAAAGCAGCCCGGATCAATGGTAGTTGTAGGATCAGGTGCAATAGGAAGTGAATTTGCAAATTTTTACCAGACTATCGGGACCGAAGTTACTTTAGTTGAGTTTCTTCCCAGACTTGTCCCCAATGAAGATGAAGAGGTCTCAAAACAGCTTTAGAGGTCATTTAAAAAGCTCAAAATGAAAGTGATGACCGATTCAACTGTCGAGTCGGTCGATACCTCAAAAGAAAAATGCAAGGTATCAATCAAGACTCCAAAAGGCATGGAAATGGTTGAAGCTGATATAGTTTTTTCAGCTGTGGGAGTAACGGCCAACCTCGAAGGTATAGGAATTGAAAAAGCCGGAGTGAAGACAGAAAAGGGCAAAGTTGTGGTAGATGATTATTACCGGACATCAGTACCGGGTATTTATGCAATAGGTGATATTGTTCATGGTCCGGCTCTCGCACATGTTGCTTCGGCAGAAGGGATCGTCTGTGTTGAAAAAATTGCAGGAAAGGAAGTTGAACCTCTTAATTACAATAACATCCCTGCCTGTACTTATACAAATCCTGAAATAGCATCGTGCGGCTTAACTGAAGCTGCCGCAAAAGAGGCCGGATATGAGATTAAAGTCGGGAAATTCCCTTTCACTGCTTCCGGAAAGGCAAGCGCATCAGGCTCAAAAGACGGTTTCATCAAACTGATTTTTGATGCATCCTATGGAGAGCTTCTGGGCGCTCATATGATCGGTGCAAATGTGACAGAAATGATCTCGGAAATAATTGTTGCCAGGAAGCTCGAAACTACCGCCCATGAGATAATAAAAGCAGTTCATCCGCATCCGACAATGTCTGAAGCAATAATGGAAGCTGCAGCAGCTGCTTACGGCGAAGTCATTCATCTTTAACGTGTTATATTTAACTTAATCTATATAAAATGAAAAAAATATTTATTCTGATTGCTATCTCAGCGGTAACATCTGCTCTCTCTGCCCAACCTCTTGAAATGAGGCAGAAATATGATATTTCAAAAGAAAAAGTTCTTTATACAATCGGCTATGCACACCTCGATACCGAATGGAACTGGGATTATCCGGAAACAATTAACAAGTATATCTGGAACACAATGGCGGATAATTTCAAACTGTTTGAAAAATATCCTCAATATGTTTTCAATTTTACCGGTGCGAGACGATATAATATGATGAAAGAATATTATCCTGAATCGTATAAAAAAGTTGTGGATTATATTGCCAGGGGGAGATGGTTTGTCTCAGGCTCCTCGGTTGATGAGGGTGAAGCGAATATCTCATCGTCCGAATCTGTGCTTCGGCAGGTTCTTTACGGAAACCTGTTTTTCAAGCGGGAATTTAACAAAGAGAGTGTCGATTATATGCTGCCCGACTGCTTCGGTTTTGTTGCCACGATGCCATCTGTCTGGAGTCATGCAGGGCTTCTGGGTTTCTCCACACAAAAGCTGACCTGGAGGTCCACCAATGGTGTGCCATTCAATGTCGGCTGGTGGGAAGGTCCTGACGGAAAGGGGGTTATAGCAGCTTTAAATGCTACTGATTATACAAGCAAAATCGTTCCGCGGCTCGATCTTGACAGCACCTGGAACGCCAGAATACAGGATGATATAAACAGGTATGATTTATCCTTCGACTATCGTTATTATGGTGTAGGCGACGTTGGAGGTGCTCCCAGAGATAATGACGTAAAAAATGCTGTCGGCAGCCTGAATAACAGTGATAGTAAATTCAAAGTCGTTCTGACATCATCTGACCAGATTTACAGGGATATTACACCGGCTATCCGGGCAAAACTTCCGGCTTATTCCGGTGATCTACTGCTTATTGAACACAGTGCAGGATCAATGAGCTCTCAGTCGTACATGAAAAGAGCAAACAGGAAAAATGAGGCGCTTTCGAAAAGTGCAGAGATCTCCGCTTCGGTAGCTGACTGGCTTGGCGGAGCAGCATACCCTGTACAGAAGCTTAATAAATCATGGGAGCTTGTGCTTGGCAGCCAGTTCCACGATATACTTCCAGGTACGAGTATTCCTAAGGCCTATGAATATGCATGGAATGATGAGTTCATTGCAATGAATGGCTTTTCTGAAGTGCTGAAAAATTCCATCAGCGTGATATCCAGAGAGATGAATACTAATGTGCAGGGGAAGGCTTTACTGGTTTATAATCCGGTTGAAATTGAACGGGAAGATATTGTAACCGCAGAACTTAATTACCCTAAACTGCCGGTGAACGTGAAAGTTTTTGACAGTAATGGAAAAGAAGTTTTATCACAGATCACTTCGTCATCCGATAACAAGCTTTCTTTGATTTTCCTCGCCAAGCTGCCACCGGCAGGAGTGGCTGTTTTTGATATTCGTGAAACTTCTGATAAACCAGTCGCTTCCCAATTGTCGATTACTGATAAGTCACTGGAAAACAGTTATTTAAAAATTAAGATAGATGTCAACGGTGATATTGCGAGCATTTATGACAAGAAAGCCACAAGGGAGGTATTATCAAAACCTGCCACTCTTGATTTCCAGCAGGAACGTCCGTCGCAATGGCCTTCGTGGAATATGGACTGGAAAGACAGGAAGAATCCTCCTGTCGATTATATGAATAAAGATGTCAAAATCCAGGTTTTGGAGCAGGGCCCGGTAAGAGTTGCTCTAAAAATCACACGGAAGGGTCAAAACTCTGAAATCAGTCAGATAGTAAGCCTTTCTGAAGGTGAACCGGGAAAAATAATTGTTGTTGACAATGAAATTGACTGGCAGTCAAGAGAGGTTAGCCTTAAAGCTGCTTTTCCCGCCAAGGTGTCCAATGAATTTGCAACTTACAGCCTGAATACTGCAGCAATTAGAAGAACGACAAATAATGAAGTTAAATTTGAAGTGCCTGGCAGACAGTGGATTGATCTGACTGACAGGTCGAACAGCTATGGTTTATCGGTAATTGAGGATTGCAAGTATGGATCCGATAAGCCTGATAACAGTACTGTGAGATTAACTTTGATGTACACTCCAAAAGCGAAGTCTTTTGTTTACCAGGGAACCCAGGATTGGGGAATTCACCATATAAAATACGGTATTTACCCCCATTCATCCGATTGGGCTTATGCTGAAACTCCTTGGAAGGGCAGCTTTTTAAACAACCCGCCAATAGCATTTGAAACTTCAAAGCACGATGGGAACCTTGGCAAAGAATTCTCATTCCTGAAATTAAATACTCACGAAGTGGATATAATGGCTTTCAAAAAAGCTGAAGAGAGCAATTATTATATTGTAAGGGTGAATGAGCTTTATGGGAAAGAAGTAAAAGATGTGGCATTAAGCTTCCCTGCCAAAATCATTGATGCTTATGAAGTTAACGGACAGGAAAAAAGAATCGGGAATGCTGATTTCAAAAACGGAGTCCTCAATTTTGATATGACCAGGTTCCTGATTAGAAGCTTTGCAGTAAAATTTGAAAATCCTGCATCTCCGCTTTCAAAACCATCACAGTCAGCGGTGGAACTTCCTTATAATCAGGATGGTATAAGCTTTGACACTAAGCGAAACGACGGGAACCTTGTTGATGGACTGACAATCCCTGCTGAGATGCTTCCGGCAGAAGTTATCAGTGAAGATATAGTGTTCAGGATGGGCAGCACTGCTGAAGGGCAAAAAAATGTTATGTCAGCTGCGGGGCAGAAAATCAATCTGCCGGCAGGGAAATATAACAAACTTTATATTCTGGCTGCCGCAACCGGCGATACACAGGGCGATATAAAAGCCGGTAATAAAATTACAAAGCTCAACTTTCAGAATTGGACAGGATACGTTGGGCAGCACTATAACAGGGAGCTTACACCCGACAATCTGAAAGTAGTATCAATTGCGAAAGCCTATACAAAAAGAGACAACATTGCCTGGTTTGCTTCACATCGTCATACATCTGATGCAAACGATACATATAAGTACAGCTATCTGTACAAATATGAGATAAGTATGCCTGAAGGTACAAAATCAGTAACGCTTCCGAAAAATGAAAAAATAAAGATTTTTGCTATAACTGTTGCAGACAATAAAAATGATTATGTTGCACCACTTCAGCTGCTTTACGACGACTTTAAAAACGACAAACCATTGGTACTCAGGATAGAAGCATCAGGAAATTAGCCTTCAACGCAACCTTTTCTACATATTTAACATCAATCTTGAAAGGAATTTCTGGCATTTATGGCAATTATTTTATATTTTTATAATCTGAAAGAGGTAAAACCTTGCCAGATATTAAAAAT
>JAPLEC010000114.1 GCA_026391515.1 Bacteroidia bacterium
AGTATTTGAACTGAATGTCCGTTCCTGGGTTTCACATAATGCTGTTGCACTTCCAATGATATTAGGATGGAGTCTATAGTATTTTCTATAGCTCATTTGGTATGAGGCAGGGCCATAGTCTCTTGCATGTAACATTAATACTTTGTTACCCCATTTCGATATATACATACCCTGAGTTGAAGTTTGTATAGCTGAATGATCATCAGCATAATATGAGATTTTTGAAGCATAAGGTTCAGTAGTTTCAATGTAACTTTGATCTGTCCAGTAAATATCTTCTTCTGTTTGTGAATTATATCCAATCCAACATATTGGACCTCCTTCAGTCATATTCCATGCGTAACTGTGACAATTGTATGTATTTGTTGTGGTTGCAGTGCCTTGCTCTGTAGCATTTGGATATGCTATTCTAAAAACATTTCCCCAATCTATTTTATCCTGATAAGAAAAAATTTCTGGTGTTTGATATGCAGTAAAATTAGTCCCTCTTGGTGTCGTAAGTGTAATCATCGGTGGCTGGGCTGCTAATTGGTTTAATCCCAATATAATAAACCCCAGAAATGATATTAATAATTTAGTTTTCATACAATCAATATTTAATGAATATTTGTCTAATATTTAGAGCTCCAAAATTTAAGTGCATTCAAAATTGTTTTGCAATAACTAGTATTTTATCTATTATAGAAGTATCCAATACAATTCCTGAAGAATTGAATGCATTATATATATCCTTATTGGTAATTTTGTCAAGAGCTCTATTATTTAAAACATTAATAACTCTTGAAATAATTAATGCCGTAGTAATCTGACGACCAATAGATTCATTCTTACTTTTTCTGGTCTCTAGATTCTTAATTGCCTGCAACAGAATTTCTGATTTCTCTGAATTATTATAATTTCTAATAATTTTATCTTGAGCTAATAATAATTCGAAAAATGATATCTGAAGAAATGAAGGTTTATTATTATCCCCATTTAGAGTATAATTTTGGATATCAATTTCAGGATAATAATTAAGTAATACCTTATTTAAATCTGGTCGATTTAAAAGCTCGTTTAAACCGTTAAAATGAGTTGAATAAAACTCAAAACAAGTTTGCATATTATTGGTAGAAAAAAAATCAACTAAGCGTGGATAATTTAAACAGGTAAGCAATAGTGCTTTCGTTGATAGAGTGCTTAGAACCTGATCAGGTATTATGCATACTTCATCCATCTGATCTGATGTAGTTAACTTTGCCCATTGTTCAGTACCAGGTTTAATCGGGAATTCATAAGGTTTATCATTCACTTGAGCCATTAAAAAGACTGAAAGAAACCAGATGTTAAGTAGAAGTAACTTTTTCATTTCAATTAGAATTAAATGTAAGATTTGAGAAAATTTACCAAACAGGTTTACTGAGATAAAATTATGAATACCTTTTATTTAATTCAAGGCATCAAAATGATGAAAGTTATAAAACCATTGTTTTAAAAGATTAAATCTGAGAATGAAAGGATAATTGCCCATATTTTGATAAGATTATCCATCAATATAGTCTGACTTTTGCATGAATCATTTTAAAAATCTTTTGGGGAAATGACGCAACAATTCATTTACTATTAATACCAGGTAGGAAAATCTATTGAAAGAGTTCTACTTCTACAGATCGTAAATACTCCATTTCCTCCTTTAATGTTTCCATTCAGGTATACTGGCTCTGAAAATGGGTCATTCTTAGTTTGCTTATAGGTATAGAGGCTCTTTTCAAAAAAATACAGTTCTTCAGGAATTGATAATACTTTTATATTTATAGCTTTTAAGAAATCATAGACGCTGTAGGTATCGCTAAATTGGGTTGAAATTGTAATAGTGCAGGTTTTATCAGTAGTATTAGTCCCGTCAATGAAATAGCCAAAAACAGGAGATTTAACAACTGATAGAAAATTTTCATTGCACTTATAGTGATACATAATTAATCCAAACATTTCTGCAAAAAAACCAGGGTAATTGGTCTCTCTTACAGTAAAATCTAATAATCCAGATGAAGGGATATATAAACTACTTAATGTACTACCTGCACCTTCTACAATGAGTGCATAGTATTTTTCTTGTTCATTATTATTGATAAATGAAAAACTAGCGACAACAGATTTTACAACCGTTAAACCTGAACAACTTTGCGGTATAGACAACGTAGTAATTTCCTTGTTAACTGAAATAAAGTTTAGCTGAGATGGCGGTTCGGGAACAACAATATCTGCCGAAATACTGACTAAAGTCTTTTCCCGAGCAGTTAAAATATATGTTTCACCAGATATAAAAGCTATGCTGTCAGGAATTTTAAAATTTAAAAGATCTTTCATGGTTTGATCACTATGGTAATTAAATATTTCCTTTTCAGGAGTTGATATTGAAAAGGAAAGCTCTCTTAATGAGTCATTTATTTCTTCAGGGTATTCCGACTGGTACGATTTTTCGAAGGAAATGTATCTAGCGGTATCATCAGCATCGATAATGCCAATGCTGCAAAGTTTTTCAGGCAGGTTTGGCCGAACGAATGTATCCATGTTTTCACAATTAAATAATCCGAGAGATGTAAATAAAACCAGTATAACTAGTATCCTTCTATTAATAACTGATTTAAGTTGTTTTACAATAGCTATTCTGAAGAAAAGAATACTTAGATATAGCTTTAATAGACACTTTCCCCTCGTAATTTGTATGGAATTAAATTGCATATATTTCATACTTTATGTATATTAATTTCTGACATTTTCCTTATTCTTTTCCAGCAATTTTCGGAGAGTGGCACGATAAAGTTCTTTTTCAATTGAACCTGATGCCTTTTTATTATCAGTTTCTCCAAATGCATTAAATTAATGACATGAGATTTATGACATCTAATTAATTTATCGGCGCAATAAGTCTTCTCAATGAATGAGATATTATGGAGAATTTTAACTGGAGACTCATTATCTATAGTGAACACATTTGTACAATTACCATCTGCAGAACACATTATAATATCAGAATAGTCATAATAAACAAAACCAGAAGATGTTTTAAAAACAATAGGTTTTATAGTATTATCAGCTACTTCTTTCAACATAATTTTAATATTTAATTGTCAAAGTCAAAGACGGCATTATTGGAAATAGAGAAATATTTTTGAAATAATATGACTTTGTGTTTTCATTATATGTTTTTTTAAAATAAAAGGTATTCCTGCGATTATAGACATTATAAATATCAGCATCAAGAAAGATTGTAAATTTTCGTTTCAACAAAAGTTGTCTGATTGAGAGATCGAGACGATGATAATCAAAGTATCTTATATTATTCTTTGTTTCGAAAAATTCGCCGTAAGATGTCTCATGCATATATATAGTTGCCGGGGCGCCTGACTGGTAGACGAAATTAAGCCCGAAGCTTGTCTTTTCTTTAAAGCAATACTTCAGAGAAAGATTAAAATTATGAGGTCTATCAGCAGTAGAGGGAATCCACATCAATCCTTCAGGTGCGTACCACTCTCTTTTTGACCTTGACCAGGTATAGCTGGCGTTGCCGGTCAGCTTCCCGGTTCTTTTTATTACACCTGCCTCAATACCATAAGCTCGAAGATTAATCTTGTCAACCAAATCTACAAACGAAGAGTCGAATATGAAACTGGCGCCTGGCTTGAAGTCGAGCATTCCCGAAGTTCTCTTGAGATAACCGTCGAGGCTCCAGACAAAGTCATTTTTGATCTGTCCCTGAATTCCTGCAGAGAGCACATCCGATATCTCAGGTCCGAAATCTTTATACAGGGGCAGCCATAACTGTGTTCTGAGCCCTGCATTTGATCCTTCCACGGAATGGTCATCCTGGCTCAGCCTTACAAAATTGATATGGGGTGAAATGCGACTTCCGGGCTTATATGAAAACCTCAATCTTGGTTCCGGTACAAAAAAGCTGCCATTTCTTATTATTATTCCTGATAACCTTATTCCTGCATCGATCTGAAAGTTTTCTGATAAACTGGTAGTTGCCGAGAAGAAAAAAGATGTCTCATTTACTAAATCGTTACCTCCCAGATCATTTCTGGTTTCCTCACCATCAATTGTATTAGTTGCATAATTATTTGAAACAAAGTACCTGAACCTGTCGGATACTCCCGCTGATACAGTTGCCTTGTTGAAAATTCGGCTTATTGTAACGGAACTCCCTATGTTGTGTATTGTGGGATAAAACGAGTAAAGAGTACCCGAAGTACTGATCTTTTGCCCGGTAGTATCGATGAAGGATTCCGATCCGGAATAGATTTTACGACCAATTGAAAGCCTGTTATAATTAAGGGTCACTTTCCATATATAATTACTTTTAAACGGAGGGTCCCACTGCAGTGCATGAACCATGCTGTTCCAACCTGTACTTATTCCATCGGTGTATTTTAAAAGAGTATCGGCGCGCTGTCCGGTTGTTTTATTTTCATCTTTCCCGTTATCGTAATTACCGAAAAAAAGATAGCTGATCTTTCCCAACTTTGCAGACTCATGAGAAAGCTTTACAAAGGAATCATAAAAGGAATATTTATCAGGAGGAAGAAAATTGCCGACATCAGTCGGGACAATTTTCTTAAGAAGGGGTGCATAAAGAGAATAATTTCCTCTTTTCAGCCCGGCTGTAAGATCAAGGTTAATTCTATTAAAAGGAATATCGAGGGTCAGGACCGAAGAGAGAAGTCCGAGTCTGATCTGAGCGCTGAGCGAATCAGTGTGAGGTTTACGAAAATCCAGATCAATGATTGATGATGCTCCACCGCCGATATCGGAAGGAATGTAATCCTTGTAAAACTCGGCGCTTTCAAGGAAATCGAGGTCGTAGGGAGAAACTATTCCCAACAGGTGGCCCGGAAGGAAGAAATAACAGCCGTCAGCGATAATTATGTTCTGTCCCGGTCCCCCGCCTCTGACATAGATATCTGAAGTTCCTTCCTTACCGAAAGAAACACCGGGAAGCATCTGGAGAGATTTCAGAAGATCCGGTTCACTGAATAGCCTGGGTGTTTCACGGATAGCAGCAGGAGTAATAATAAAGTTCCCAAGATTAGTTCTTTCAATACTTTTCGCAGAGTCGCTTATTACCTTTACTTCCATAAGTTCATAAAGAGATATCTGCATATATAAATCAATGACAGTATCTGATCTTAATTCGAATTTTAAAGTCATAGGTTTATATCCAAGTACACGGGCGGAGATTTGTTTAATTCCGCCTGAGGCGATTAATGAATAATTACCGAAATTGTCAGAGGAAGTTTGTCCTCCATCTGGCTTTAAATAGATTGCCACACCGGCAATGAGATAATTTTCTTCCTTCTCAAGAACACGACCCGTAATCCTGAATGACTGACCAGTTGAGAGCGAGCCAGTGATAATGAAGAATACCAGTATGATGGAAATTCTTTTCATTGTCAGGGACTGTTTGTATTTTGTCGTATGAAAATAAACTGTTAAAATTAAATCCCACGGTCAATTTAACGAAGGTTGAACATCACTTACAAAAAGTTTCCTATCTAATCTTCATGTAATATGAGACCGATTTGTGACATAAAATTAAAATATTTTTATAAACAAGTTATTAACAGTAGCCACATTGGATTATTGCATCAGAATCTTGCTTTGTTTATTTTTTGGTTTAATAGGAATTTTACTTTTCATTGGATCAGACTATGTCTAACCGCTAACGGGAGTATGTCTTAAAACCTTTTTTGGATAAACGACTTTATATTATGCCATAACCAGTTTTAGCGATGGCCGGAAAATACCTGTCCAATTTGATAATTTACAGATAGTTGTCTGAAAAGGACTGAATTTAGTCCTGATACGGCAGAATATGCTTGAAAACAAAACTGAAAGTATCATCAGATACTCTTTAAGCAGATCCCGGGTTAAAATATTGGCAATTCGTCTGAGGTTATACGCAATAAACATAAGCCCAACATCTGTGCTGGCACGGTTTATTCACTGCTTTGTAAGAATGTAGCTGAAGCCCCATTGTCGTTTCATTGTTCCAAACGGATGATCAACTATAGTCTGACGTCTTTTATACAGGTGTTCCTTAAGTTCAATGTTTTTACGGTTCATTTCGTAGTATTCGGTGAATTTATTGCGTTCAATAAGCCTTAGCACCCTTACCTATAAAGATTGACAAGTGATTGCGGCAGAGTATAAATTCTGACCCCCATATAGCAGCGTGATTTTATAGGATTTTTTTATTTAAATTTGAATTAACCCGGGACGGTGCTTTTTATAGCATTGTCCGTGTTAGCTGCTGCCATTATTTCTTAATTATGTTTTAAGCCATCCGGGGTTTAATTGTTTCTTAGTAAATTGTTTTTATGATTTTTAGCATTCTCTAAATTTAAGGTGGAGGCTAATCATGGGATAGCTTATCTTACATCATATTCTGTCTCTGCAGTCACCGGAATCCCTGTTGTTGTAATACCTTCAACAATTACTTTAATAGTTGAAGAATTATCTGCATTAAAAAAATTCAGATAAAGATCTTTGTTGTTTTCCAATTTTATATTTGGTTCCCAAAACAAAGTAGTTGGCAGATCAGGTTTGTAATCGGATTCTAAAGTGAAGAAATGTTTTGGTGAATAAAAGATGCGTGGTTCATTATACCCTGAAAATTTAATATTGGCTGGATAGAATACTGGCCTGTCTGTGTAAGTGTAAGTGTCAAAGGACCTGGTAATTACTGAAATTACCTCATTTACTCCACGCATACCATAAATTGAAGCACTAACACCTGGTTTTAAATATCTATTTTATTTCAAAGTTTATTTTTAATATTAAGGTATTTGTACATACTGCATACTCACTTTGTGGATGTGGTAAATACCTGCCAAGGCAAAACTGCTGAGTAAATTTTGCATAATACTTTCCCTTAGATAAAGGTTGTTGGTTAAGACCCATAAAATAATGCTGAAAAACACGTATGCAATTATCAGCATCAAAAGGCTCTTCCGTACCCCGGGTCTCATGCCATGAAATCTGCATATACCATGTTTTATTGTACCCAATTTTGTTACCTACATCAGTTCTAAGATCCATAATATACCATTCTGCAGGTTGTCCTATTGTATAGCCGTTACTTTTATAAACTCTGAAAAGATCAGGATTTCGCAAAAAGTCGCTAACAATATACATTGCCGTGTCCTTTTCAACATTGTTTTTTATTTCCAGATGAAATTTGAAGTTTTCACCCTCGTTAAAAACGGTTGCAGGTTCTCCTTTTTCGTTCAGCAGGTATAGCTCTATACCGATGCCATTAGTATCAACAGTGATCAATTTCTGGTCTCCGTTTATCTGCAGTTCAATAACCTGAGACATTGGCTCCTTTGTACATGATAACCATATCAGGGGAAATACAATAAGGAACCATGCCGGGTTTTTAAGAAATTTTTTCATATTTTAGCTTTTAAGTAAGATAGCATAATTCATTTATCTTTAATATTCTTAAACAATTAAGAGTCAGGGTCCCGTTTAATTATATACCGGGGCATGCGTAGGCAGCATCCCTTGGACAATGTATAATAATTACAAGTTCTTTAGTCATCCATAAGACATATTAAAATAAATGCTGACTCTTAAGATCTTATTCCCTGCCATTCTTTTAAAACACTGTCCCGTCAGTCACAAAAGCATTTAAAAGAATTTTATGAGTTTAACAATAAATAGATAAAATGCAATTGTCTGACACTATTTTAGATTGGAAAAAACTTACGAAGGCAATGACTATATCAAAGGTACGAGATTAATATAATATAAGTCAAATTTATTTTACCACTCAGCCCAGACCCCACATAGCACCAGAACCTCTTAATGCAAAACATTAATAATCAATGATCCAAATAATCAATAATAAGGGTTGTTGATGGATTTGATGATAGAATTATATGTTTTTATGAAAATACTTTTCCCCAGTTAATCGTAAATTAGTGCTGATAATCGAAAAACGTATAACTCATGCAGTTCAACAAGGCATAATTAGTTTAAAAATAAGGACTAATCCATAGTATCCTTCAGCTTCAGGAAGCGCGCAGCATTGTTGTAAAAAATGTCACGTTTTTCTTCTTTAGAGAGGAACTTAGCTGATTCAATTCCCTCGATGGCCATGCCAATTGCCTCAGGCCACACCATCTGATCGGATCCGAACATTAGTCGTTTTCCAAAACCTGCTTTAATCAAATCTTTGAGATATTCATGGAATTCTTCCCGTGGGATGATCCAGTTAATAGTTGCAAGGTCAGCATATACTTGCGGATAGACAGACATAATTGCCTTTGTTTCTTCTAAGTACGGCCAACCACCATGCATAATATAG
>JAPLEC010000332.1 GCA_026391515.1 Bacteroidia bacterium
AATATATTGATTTTTTTCTAATGTATATTCAACAACATCAGGTAGTTGTAAGAAATTAATTTTTTCTGAAAGAAAAGCTGCAACAGCAATTTCATTCGCAGCATTAAGAGCACACGGCATATTCCCTCCTTCTTTTAAAGCCTGATATGCCAGGGATAGATTCCGGAATTTCTTAAGATCAGGTTCTATAAAAGTAAATACAGGTTGAACTCTGAAATCGAGACGAGGGAGTTCCGACGAAAGTCTGCGTGGAAAGCTGAGAGCAAAAAGAATCGGAATTCTCATGTCCGGAATTCCCAGCTGAGCTTTAACCGAGCCATCTGTAAAATGAACAAACGAGTGAATTATTGACTGAGGATGGATCGTTACATCTATCTGTTCAGGTCGCAGATCAAAAAGCCATTTTGCTTCAATCACTTCGAGTCCTTTGTTCATCATTGATGCCGAATCTATAGTCACCTTATCACCCATGTTCCAATTGGGATGCTTCAGAGCTTCAGAAGGTCTGACCTTTTGCAGCTCTTTATAGGATTTTTTCAGGAAAGGTCCACCGGAAGCAGTAAGGGTTATTTTTTCAATTGATTTCTTATCCTCACCGATAAGACATTGAAATATAGCAGAGTGCTCTGAATCGACAGGAATAATCTGATTTTTGGAGGCAGAAACAAGCTTTTTGATTATCTCACCTGCAACAACGAGTGTCTCCTTGTTAGCCAAAGCGATTCTCTTTCCTGATTTTATTGCTGCAATTGTTGGCTTAAGTCCTGAATAACCGACAATTGCTGCTAAAACTAATGTAGAATCTGAATCGGCAATTACCTGCTCCATTTCTTTTTCACCGGCAAATACTTTGATCCTGGTGTCGGACAGATTTTCTTTAAGCTTTTTATACTGGTTTTTGTCGCTGATTACTACTGATTCGGGGAGAAATTTTCTAGCCTGGCTGGTAAGAAGATCAATATTGCTTCCTCCTGTCAGGACTTTAACTTCAAATTCTTCAGGAAATTTTGAAATAATATCGAGTGCCTGAGTCCCTATTGATCCTGTAGATCCCAACAATGCAATTTTTTTCCGCATAACCGGCGCTTGATTTAGAATAAAATATGTTTTTCAGGATCCAGAGGACTTCCCTTGTACCAGATTTCAAAATGAAGGTGAGGGCCTGAAGTATATAACTCTCCTGAATCGCCCACAATAGAAACAGGCTCTCCGGCCCGGACAAGATCACCGGTTTCTTTCAGGAGGCTGGCATTATGCTTATATACAGAGACTATATTGTTAGAATGCTGAACTTCAATTACATACCCGGTTTCCATCGTCCAGCCGGTAAAGATTACAGTACCATCAAGCACTGCAGATACGGGTGATTTAGGTTTAGTTACTATATCGGTACCGAAGTGCTTGAGGTGGATATCAAACCTCCCGGAGATTATACCTTTTACAGGCGGGAAAAAATGAAGTCCTGCAAGACTTGTTACTGATTCAGGAGAAGTTGGTCCTAATGTCAGGTTATATCTTTCCGCATTTTCGACCTGAGCTCTTAAAGCAGAATCTTCAGGGGTGTTATTAAAAGAGATAGCTCCGTAATTTCTGTTTGCGTTCTGAACAGAATAAATGTCGGTTGGTTTTTTTCCTGAAATAATTGCATTCAGGTTAGCAAAATATTTATCTCTGAGTGCGAGTTCCCTGTCTAGCGAATCGAGGCGGATTGCGCTCATAAGTATATTACGTCTCATTGTTACATCCGGATAACCCGGAATAAATTCCCTCAGGTTTGTAAAGGCGATCAGCGAAGTAGTTGCTCCTATAAAAAAGAGCACCAGGAAAGTGATGAGGAGGAAAGCGTTATATTGGGTAAGTCTTATTCTCCAGACCTCTTCAAAGGTGGTGTCGTTTATTACAGAGAATCTGTATTTATCGCGCCAGTTACTTTTTTTCTTATCGTTCTTTGCCATATTCTATGATATAAGCAGCCTGCAAAGATAATAATATCCGGCAACAGGCTGCCGGTTACCGGTTACCGGTTAATAAAAAAAATGCTTCATAATAGCCGTATGCCGGGAGCCGATTTAAACAACTTTAACAGCTTTGTCTTCGCTCTGCCACAGACCGTGTTTGGTGCAGACTGACATTGCTGAAAGGTTCATTGAGACTTCTGGGGCGACTATGTAAAAGTCAATTTCGTAGAATGCTGGCATGTTTCCATAAACTCCGGAAGTGTAGCGTGCTTCTGCGAGCAGGGTTTCGCGGTTCCAGAGCTGGATTACACTGATAAAATGTTCATGTTCATCGGGGTGGGGATACTCTTCTCCTAGTTTGACTTTCACTGCAAATTTTTCACCTCTTTTTACTTCGTTGGGGCAAATTACATGAGGCATATGTCTGTCGAGATAATCGCGTTTTATCTCTTTTTCTTCTTTTTCTATTTCGGTTGCTTTAAATACTCTTGGCATGGCTGTTATTTTATTGAAATCACCTTACTATTATTATTATAATATCTCTGGGTTAAAGTAGCAGTTGGCAGTGGGCAGTTGGCAGTGGGCAGTAATATACATATTATAATTAGTGTTTTGGGCGAAATTTATCTGGATTTTCTACCATATGGTTTAACATTCGGCCAATTTCTTCTGAAGTGTCAAGAAGTTCATGATATTCATCCCGGGTAATATACTTACATGTTAGTGCAAAATCAAGTGACACTTGTGTTTCAGTGTTTTCCATGTCAGCATCGCTCATTTTGCTGGAAAAATGTTTCGGATACTGGCGTTTTCTATATCCTTCCCCAATTGCTCTGCATACGGCCCGTGAGGATCTTCTGATCTGGTCTGTCAATTCATATTTTTCTTCTGAAGGGAATTTTTTTGTGATCTCAAAAATCCTCATGGCAAATTCAAATGCTTTGTTAAACACAATTAAATCCCTGAAACTCCCTGCCATGATTTAAGTTTAACTTCATTAATCATATCCTCTTGCCACTGCCAACTGCCAACTTCTTTTTAATCATAATACATACCCATAACAAACATACTTATAATAATTTTAAATAAATGAATATTTCTTTTGGTAATTGGCATTCATGTATTAAATTTGCACCCACATAAATACTGCGGGGTGGAGCAGTGGTAGCTCGTTGGGCTCATATCCGCCAACTGGCGGACGGAGGTTCGAAAAGTTCTTTTAAAATATACTGCGGGGTGGAGCAGTGGTAGCTCGTTGGGCTCATAACCCAAAGGTCGGAGGTTCGAATCCTCCCTCCGCTACAAAGAAAAAGCCCGGTACGAAAGTACCAGGCTTTTTTGTTTGCAGATTCGTCAAGAGCTTGCTCTTGTAAGAGGATGAAAACAAAAAAGACTTAGGCCTTGCGAAGCGAGGCCGGACTTTTTCTTTGTTTAACACTTACCAGAGGATCATGAGCTTAGTGAATAATCCTCTTAATATTCCTACTCAGGAATAAGATATCTTTTTCATTTCACCGGTCCCATGTATTTATCCAGCCAGGCCAGAGTTTCTTTGATATACTCGGCCCTTGGGGGGATGTGGTCGGTTTCGTAAAGGATAAGGCGTTTGTGCTCCGGCGGAGTCCCCAGAAGGTCATACATTGGCTTGATCCGCTCATCAATATTGATGTCGTATTTTCCGTTCAGCATAAGAGTAGGGATACGAACCCTGGTCACATAGTTTATAGAACTGGCTTCAGGCCGGGCAATGCTGCGTATTGAGCCTCCCGCCACAAGGATGCTGGCACAAAGACGTTTCTCCACTGCCGGAATTATCATCCCCAAAGAACCTCCCCAGCTCATGCCATAAAATGCTATCTTGCTGCTGTCGATGTCCTTACGGGTCTCCAAGTAGTCGATGCTTCGACGAAAATCCTTAATCATCTGGATCAGGAATTCAGTATAGGCATAAGAATCAGCTCCACTATGAATAGCAGCCAGCTCCGGTTTCGCACGTTCAAAGGTCCCCTTATAGATAGGAAAGAGAATAGCCCGGCCGTTTCTGACAAGATAGGACAGAAACATGGTGAACTCGTAGTAGCTCTCTATCTCATCACTTGATCTCATCCGGGTGGGAGCGCTGCCAGGGAAATAAATTACCGTCTGGTAGGGAGGAGAAACGTTTGCAGGCAGGAATAAATAGGCCTGGATCCGCTCATCTCCATATGCGGCATCATATGAGATCTTCTCCCGGATCCACCCTCCCGGGCTTTTTTCACTGTATTCGATATTGGCGTTTAATTCCGCAGGATCGTAGGCAAATTGCTCCCTGTAGACCTGGAAAATAGCATCCGAAACAGGCTTCTGAGTAAGTATATCGTTGAGTACAGGGAAACGCAGTAAAGAAAATGCTTCACCAGGTATAGAGTCAGGCTGGGGATAGAATGCCAGCCGGATTCCATTTCTGGGAGACCTATCCATTGCAGGCGCTTGCCTCTGGTTACCGAACTCGTAGGTGTTGTCTTGCCAGCTGCCTCCGCGAACGACCCTTCCAGCCGCAGTTTCGTTCCAGCACCACTCTCTTACGTTCCCCGCCATGTCATACGCACCATAGGCGGTAATGCCTGAAAGGCTCCCCACTGCTATCGGTCCCCGCTGCCCGAAATTGCAGAAAGGAGC
>JAPLEC010000208.1 GCA_026391515.1 Bacteroidia bacterium
CCATGCCGGCCAATAGGCAGGACACTTCAGCCCTCCTGTTGAATAAAAATCTCTCCATCCGAATCCGCTGGGAGTATTTTTATAATCCAGGATACCACCCACATTCATCGAAAGGACAGTAGATTTCGTAAGGTTGAAATCGAGGTTGATCCTGTAGTTGAACTTATGGTCGAAAAAGTTAAGGTTAAAGAATTTTTCATCGGGACCATTGAAGAAGCTGCCTGTATACTGATAACCGAAAGAAAGGAAATACTTGGCAAATTCAGTTCCTCCTGATATATTGAGGTTGGCGTTGGCAACAGGGGCATATCCTCTTGAGCATTCTTTGAACCAGTTAATATCCGGATACCTGAGTGCATTAATAGGAGATGACGGGCTTCTGTATTCATTCAGATCATGTTGTGAAATAAGTCCGGTAAATTCCTGTCTGTTCATCTCTGCAATGTTGTACATCGTCATTGTTGTGTAGCCATCGACATGCATCGGAATCCTTGTTGCGATCTGAGCGCCATATGAACCAGTAAAGCTCATATGCGGTTTGCCAAGCTGACCACGTTTCGTTGTCACGACAATAACACCGTTAGCACCTTTTGCACCGAAAACTGCTGTTGCCGATGCATCTTTGAGAACTGATATGGTATTGACCTCACTAGGGCTGATTGATTGGAAATCGCGTTCAACGCCATCGACCAGTACCAGAGGAGCGCTACCATTCCAGCTTGAGAGACCACGTACATAAAGGTTTGCATTATCTGATCCGGGCTCAGCATCCAGTTGAATAGTCAGCACACCGGAAAGCTTACCCGCGATGGCGTTTGTGATGGTTACCTCACCTGACTGCATCAGTTTCTGAGAATTAACCTGTGTGATAGCACCGACAACACTCTCCTTTTTCTGGGTACCATATCCAACAACAACTACTTCCTGAATCGCTGTTACTTCAAGGGCCAGCGCACAGGTAACAGGAGTGCCGGGTGTTGCCAGTACTTCCTGCGTTGTGTAACCGATAAAGGATATTTGAAGTGTTACTTGCTCCCTGTTGGAAACAGGAATTGAAAAATTACCGTTAAGGTCGGTCAGAGCACCAACGGTTGTACCTTTTATAAGAACAGTAACTCCGATTAGTGCTTCGCCAGTAGCAGCATCTGTTACCTTTCCGGTAATGGTTAGCTGCTGGAGGGCAGCCGGATCATCGGGGGTGGTTGCACCCGCCGAAAAAGAGACCATTGAGCATATTAGAAATAAAATGCACAATTTTGCCATGATCAGTGGTTTCAGCCACAGACCCTTGACAAAATTCAATCGCTTTTCATTATTTTTTTTCATGCATTTAAAGAAATTAGACATTAATAAATAATCCAGGTTAGTGGTAAAATCGTGTAGGTTAACGGGAGTTTTATTATCCCGGTTTTCGTTGCTTTCGTTTACTTTTCATAAGAAATAGGTTGGTTAGTCTATAATTAAATATCTATTCAATGGGGAAATTTCAGAGAATCAGGTGAAGAAACACCTGCTTTTAAAAACTGCCAATTGTGTGCGAGAGTAAAATTTTTATCCATCCGTTATCAAAAAACAATTAAAATAAAAAACTCCCTAATAAGCAACATCAACTAATCTGAGCAGATCAGAGTAAACATCAAAACCATATAAATGCTTCTTAAATACCAGGTTAGAAGTATTTGAGGTTAGGGTAGCATTTAAACTGATACAATGTTAAAAAAAATTAAATTAAAATCCAATACCTGAATTATATTTTAACTATAAAATGCAATAAATAGTAACATTTTATTAACAGAGCAAAATAAGAGCGTATGAAATATATAATATTAAGTAGAGATCTGTTAACAGAAAGATTCCTCACTTTGTTCGGAA
>JAPLEC010000415.1 GCA_026391515.1 Bacteroidia bacterium
TGTAAGGAAAATAATAGAGCAGGTCTCGATAGTTAAAAATATTTAATTCTTTATTAAGCAGTTCGGCTCTTTTTGGACCAACTCCCGGCAAATAAGTGATATTTGTGTCGAGAAAATCCTGCATAATGATCTGGTTTCTGAATAATAAAAAAGATGACCGAAAATACTTATTTTTACGAACCTTACCTAAAATATTTTTGATACGGGAATGATTTCTTTCAGAACCATAAAATTTCTTGAATATCTACTGTTTTCGGGGCACAGAAAGGGTCATGGCATTCACAGCCCATTTGTTTTTGGTCTTGTATCCGGGATCTTCAGGAATAAAATCAACCCTGATATTGTCTTAACAATTGAAAACATCAGAAAGAAGAATATTTCCGATAAAAGAATAATATCTGTTCTGGATCTCGGTGCAGGATCTTCAAAGATGAAAACCAGTTTAAGAAAAGTGTCAGACATAACACAATATTCATCAGTTCCTCAGAAATATGGAATGCTGTTGGCAAATCTTGCTGCGGAATTTGGGAAACCAACTATAATTGAGTTCGGTACTTCATTGGGAATCAGTGCAATGTATATGGCAAAAGCATGTCCTGATGCTTTGGTTTATACATTAGAAGGATGTTCTTCCATCTCCGAAATTGCAAAGGAAAATTTCAGTATTGCAGGAATTGAAAACATCAGGTTGTTAAATGGATCTTTTGATGATCTTATTCCGGAACTTAAAAGCCTGGCATTAAAACCCGGACTTATCTTTATCGACGGTAATCATAAGAAAGAACCTGTTACAAGGTACTTTAAGGAAATGGTTGAAATATCGGATACAGGAACGGTAATAGTCCTGGATGATATTCATAATTCATCAGAAATGGAAGAAGCATGGGATGAAATAAAAATGCATGAGAAGGCAACATTTACAATAGATATTTACAGAATGGGACTTGTATTTTTCAGGGAAGGGATGAATCATTTTAATTACGTAATCAGGTATTAACAAAAATTAAGATATTAAAATTTCTTATTTAACTAAATTAATCTAATTTCGAAAATTCAAATTTAAAGAGCTTATGGATAAAGTAATTGAGATTCACGATATTGTAAAGAACTACCAGGTTGGATCGGTGATTGTCAGGGCTTTAAGGTCTGTTTCTGTTGATATTAACAGAAATGAATATGTTGCAATTATGGGACCATCCGGTTCAGGTAAATCAACTCTTATGAACCTTTTAGGCTGCCTCGACACAGCTACAAGCGGAACGTATATTCTTAATGGCATAGATGTCAGTAAGATGGAAGATGATTTTCTCGCAGAAATAAGAAACAAGGAAATCGGATTTGTATTTCAGACATTCAACCTGCTTCCGCGATATTCTGCTCTTGAAAATGTCACTTTACCATTAATATATGCAGGTATTCCGAAAGCCGAGAGAGAGAAAATGGCAATTAAAACAGTTAACGAGGTTGGACTTGGTGACAGGATGACCCACAAGCCAAATGAACTCTCCGGAGGTCAGAGGCAACGTGTTGCCATTGCCAGAGCTCTTGTGAACAAACCTTCAATAATCCTTGCCGATGAGCCGACAGGTAACCTCGACAGCAAGACTTCTCTTGATATTATGGGACTTCTTGATATAATACACAAAAACGGAAACACTGTTATTGTTGTTACCCACGAAGAGGACATTGCCAGACATGCCGCCCGTATCATAAGGTTGTTCGATGGTGAAATATCTCAGGATTATCCCAACGAAAAGTATAAACCGGCCTGATCCTTTTTCTTTTTATCATATCTTGCAGGTAATCTTATAATTCTCAGGTTATGAAGATCTATACCCGCACAGGAGACGATGGAATTACATCTTTGTCAGGTGGAAGAAGAGTTCCTAAATATCATCCGCGAGTTGAAGCCAGCGGTTCTGTTGATGAGCTTATGTCATGGATAGGTCTTTTGCGGGATTTCCCGGGAAATGCTACACGTAAGGATTTCCTTACCTATATCCAGAACCAGCTCATGACCTGTGCTGCTGTCCTGACTTCAGATCCTGACAATAAAAAGATCAGGAAGCACCTGCCGGATTCCAATTGTGCTCTGAAGCTCGAGAAAGAAATTGACAAAATGGAAAGAAAGCTTAAGCCTCAGAAAAGCTTCGTGCTGCCGGGTGGAAATATTCTCGTATCATATTGTCATATAGCCAGATGTGTTTGTCGCAGGGCAGAAAGAATTGTGTTAAAACTTAATCAAAAAGAAAAATCTCCTGAAATCATTCATATATTTCTGAACCGGCTCTCAGATTATTTATTCGTCTTATCCAGAATAATTAGCTTAGAACTTGATATTCAGGAGATTACATGGTCTCGTTGAATCGATAAAAATCTTTGGAACAGGTATTGTTTAAGAATTAAAATAATATATATATTTGCAGACTTTGTAAAAAACAAAAGCTGATCTGTAAATTATGTACTGGACACTTGAATTAGCATCAAAACTTGAGGATGCTCCATGGCCTGCAACCAAGGATGAACTGATTGATTTTGCCATTAGGTCAGGTGCTCCGATGGAGGTTATCGAAAACCTTCAGGAAATTGAAGACGAGGGAGATATCTACGAAAGCATCGAAGATATCTGGCCCGATTATCCAAGTAAGGACGATTTCTTCTTTAATGAGGATGAATATTGACAAAGGGGCTGATTAAGCCCCTTGTTTATTTGAATATATCTGTTATTTTCTTCGGCCTGATGCTATCGAACCAGTTAAATCCCGGAAGACGCAAATTTGCCTGAGGTGAAGCTGACGGCGGATCAATTACACCTTCAGGGCTTTGATACTCATAGATCTCCGAAATTCTTCCTTTATTGACACGAATCTCTATCCTGGCACATCTGGTCGTGTTTTTCCCGACAATTTCATCTCCGTCAATAAGATAGTATATAGATTCACCATTACCTTCAATATTTATCTTATATAGTTCATTATCTTTAAAATAGCCGATAAGCGATCTGCCTTTGATCTGATTGAATCTTAACGTATCTACCTGGCTTACAACGAATGCTGAATTATATAATTCCATCCTTTCTGCCTGCCTGTTCCTGGTAAATATTGCCATCGAGTCTGATGTCAGCTGATTTTCTTTTGACCACAGAACAGGGTAAGTGTACAATCTTATTACCGAGTCCTGGAAAGAGTAGGAGAGAGAGTCACATTTTGCCTGAAGGTCCTTGCTGAAAACACGGCAGCCATAATATGCCCTCATGAGTCTGTAACCATTTAAAGAGGAGTCAGTTACTGTAATTGCACGTATAGTATCGGCATGCAGAAAAAGCGAATCCCTCTCGGAGATCTGAATGAACATAGCGCTGTCAGTAGCGGTAAATTGTTCCGGCGTCTTATAATACCATGCATAATCTCCCTTTACAATTATATGATTATTTGTATCGGCAATACTGACATTCCCGAAGGCCTGCCCATATCCAGTGTTCTCATCATAGTAAATTGAATCGCCGGATATGATCTGCTGTTTATTGTCAACCAGGGCATTTTTTGAAATCCGGGTTAAATTATTTTTTGTGTCGTACCATCCTTTTTCACAATAGACATAAATACTGTCGCCTTTCATTTCTGAAGGTCCGGTAAAGATTGAGGTCTCAGTCTCAGTATTGTAATCCATTGTATCTGCAGTCATTACATAATCGGGATTGACAATTTTTACACTGTCTTTAAAATGAAACAGAGTTTGAGAAACATAATAAATGCCTATTTTGCTTGTCAGAGTGTTCTCTCCGTTTATGATTTTCCCACCATCGTAGTATTTGGCTATTCTGTTATTTACATCATAGGTAACTTTATTTGTATAGAGGTGTGTCTCTTTATCAATAAGTTCGACATTATTTTCTATCAATGCATTTGCGGTGATTCCGTCATAAAAAAGATAATCGCCGTAGATGTCAAGAGTATCGCCCTGCTCAATATGGATTTTGCTGTATGCGGTTACCTGGTTTTTATCAGGGTACCAGTGTGCACTGTCGCACTTGGTTAATATTTCATTATGTTTAAGGATGACATTCCCGAGAAGCCTGTGCCAGTCTTTCCTGGTCGCTTTATCTCTTTCTATTATATCATCATCGGCATGAATAAGATCAATTCTTTTTCTTTTCACAGGAGCTCCTGTTGAAGTATCCTGTGCCTGAAGGTTAAATGATAACAGCAAGAAAATTGCGACATGAAATAAATGTCTGACAGAAAGATAATTAATCAGTGACCGTAAAGTATTTATTTCAACCATCCCTTCTTTAAAAAGTCGCATGACTTGAATTCATCGCTTATTTTAATGTAGGTGACTTCAATTTTTTTCTTGATCCAATCATCATAAGTTTTTGATTGTTTGTTCATCAAAGCCACATTATAGAGGTTCTGATAATCATCTTTGAGGTTGGCTCTGTGAGCAGGAATTTCACTGTCAAGCCTTACTATCCTGAAAACGACATTATTGTTTTCATCAGTCGTTCTGAATGTTTCGGATATTTCACCCACTTTAAGATCCCTGACTTTTACATACATTTCCGGATTCAGTTCTTCCAGCAGAAACCATGTATCGCGTTCTGAGGGATCTGAACTGACAAATTTGCCTCCATTTATCCTGCTGTCTTTATGTGTTGAAAATTTTAGAGCAGCTGTCTCGAATGTCATACTGTCTCTTCGAATGAGGTCTGCAATACTGTCGAGCTTTGAAATTGCTCTTGTTGTTTGATAAGGTTTGACTTTTGGTTTAATGAGAATATGACGAGTATTGACCATATCTCCCTTGCGGTCGATTAGTTGAATAATATGGTAGCCAAATGGGGTTTCTACAATTTTTGATACAGTGTTTTTTGTGAGGCTGAATGCTGCATCAGCATAAGGTTTTTCAAGTTCTCCCCTCATCATATAACCACGTTCACCTCCTACTGAAGCGGTACTTGGATCTTCAGAGTACATGATTGCAAGAACACTAAAGCTTTTCCCTGCAAGTATCTGGCTTCTTATATCAAGCAGCTTTTGTCGTGCTTCTGCTTTATTCTCCTCATTTTCAGGCGGATCGAGCTGTATAATGCTTAGCTCCACTTTTTGAGGAATAACAGGGATTGAGTCTTTAGGAATAGCTGCAAAGAATTTTTTTAATTCGTTGGGAGTCACTTTGAGATCTTTAGCTACATTTCTCTGCACCTCACCTATAATTTCCTGGTCAACAAGAGCTTTCCGTATATCTCTTTGAATCTCGATCATACTTTTATTAAAGTATTTTTCCAGAGCCTCTTCACTTCCTGCCCTTCTTATAGCATCATTCATTCTCGCATTAAGCTCACCTTCGACCTCATTATCACTAACAGTTATACTATCAATCCTTGCCTGGTCAAGAAACAATTTTGAAATAAGCAGTTCGCGTAACACATTGCATCTCAGATCATCTATTGAAGTTTTTCTGTCTCTGGTTCTCAAGTCGGCTACCATGCTTTCAATATCAGAAAGGTAAACTACCTCATTCCCGACCACTGCTGCCACTGATTCCACAAGCATCTGGGATTTAATGACAGACATTCCGGAAAGCAATATACCCGCCAGTATCAATATCAATCTTGAACCTGATCTCATCATTCTTTAATTATTAAATATTTTAAATTTATTCTCTTTAAGAGCATCATTATAAATCCCGTTTTCAAGAGACTGGATAAACTCTATCCTCCGCGAATTCCATAAGATTCTTTTAATATCGTCTTTAACATATTCGTAAGGAGCAAGCGTCGACCTTAATCTGTAATCTCTTATAGTTACGAAGTAAAGCCAGGTAGAATCAGAGGATTCAAAAAATGTTGTTCTCCTGAGGAAATTCTCCTCATTATTAATTTCTTCCGGCAATTCGACTGAAATTCTGTCAAGCGGAACCCATGCTTCATCAAAATCGTCAAATTTCTCGGCAAACTGATAACATATTGCTTCAAGCTGCTGAAGGTCATTCTGCTCATTTGAACGTGCAAGCGTTTTTATTTTGTCGATATTGGGAGTTTCAACAGGAAGCTTGATAAAGAGAGCTTTTACAATGTTCGAATTAAGTAGAAAGCTTTTTTCGTTGGCAGAGTAATAATTCTCCATTTCAGAATCAGTAAGGAGGGTATCCATTCTTTCAAGTATCATTTGCCTCTGATATTGATATATAACGAGGTTTGCCCTGGCCTCTTCAAGCTGATTGTCAATATCGGCTTTGAGCTCGGGAGACAGATTCTCTTCGGCTTTCATGAACATAAGCTCTTTCTTTGCCCACTTGTTAATGTAATTCTGGACAATAACTGTACTGTCGGCTTTGGAAGTGCCCGGAAAAATAAGCTTGGGTATCTGATCCAGATAAAGTACTTCGTCACCAGCCTTAGCGATTGCAACACGTTTTTCTGTGTTGTTACTGTTTTTACAACTGACTGTAAATAAAAGAATTAAGAATATGCCCAGTACTCTATTCATTATTCAGACTTTTTTTAACCTCATTAAATACCAGGTTGTCAATCTTAACGGTGTATTTTTCCTTTAATTGTCTTATCCATTCATTCTCGAGAAATTCCTGATACCCGGTCATCATTTCTCCCTGAACTTCTTCAAAAGGCAAAGGTACAGGTTCAAGAACATTATTAATTACAACCAGTGACGGAAAACCATTTTTTATTGCTGACTGTGGTCCCTTTATCCATGAAAGCTTATCCATCTCAGGATCATCTCCTTTGAACCATTTCCCTTCATTTATGACTAAAAGCGAATCGCCCTTCTTATTGAATTTACTGAGCATCAGCTTATCCATATCAGCATTCCGTGAATATTTCTTATAAGCTGATTTCAGCATTTTCTCTCCTTTTAATGACTTGAGTGTATAGATTTTGGCTTCTATCCCTTTGAGGGTCAGGTAATTCTGTTTATGCTCGTCATAATAGCGCCTTAATCCAGTTGAATCTTCCTGCACCTTATTCCATACCTTTCTCCCTGATATCTCAAAGAGTAAAATTCCATCATGAAATTCATTCATAAGGTAACGGAAGTCGGGATATTTCTTTTCAAGGATTGAATTTTCATACTTGATAATATGGTCAGATACCCTTGCTTCAATTGACTTGTCAATGAAAGTTTCCGGATCGTTTGTGACGATCATTGAGCCTCTTCTTTCGATAAATGCCGCGAAATCTTTAGCTGTAAGATACTGATTTGCAAATGAATATACGTAACCTGAAGGTATATCAGATTTATTGTATTTTGCTTTACCCTTAATAATCAGTGTATCTGTGTTTTTAACAAACCAGTTAAAAACTGTCTGATTTATTTTGAAATTATATTCCTTCTTAAGCTGTTCAACAAATGATTTTTTGCTCAAAGAATTAAGATACGATTGATTTATCTTGCTTTCAAGATATGATTTTGTCTCTTCGAAAGTTCCGGGAGATTTTTTGTCAAGCAGCTTAATAATATGCCAGGCATAAATGGTCCGGACAGGCTTGGTATATTTTCCTGTATCTGAAAGAGCGAATGCTGCCTCTGAGAGTTCAGGAATTAATTCTCCGGTACCGAACCAGGTAAGCTTACCGCCGAGGGCTGCCGATTCTTTGTGATCGGAATACTTTTTTGCAAGCTCGCTGAAGGAAGCGCCTGACTGAAGTTCCTTATAAATATTATTTATAGACTCTTCCGCCAGCTTTGATTCTTTTTCATCCGTTCCTGGTGGCGCTGCTTTCATAATATGTGCGATCAGAATCTTTCCCTTGGAAGGTCTTTTATCAGCCACCTTAATTATATGATAACCATACGGTGTCCTGACAGGTTCGGATATTGCTCCTTTTTTCAGTTTATATGCGACGTCTTCAAAGGGCATAATCATCTGGAATACTGTAAAATAGCCAAGGTTTCCTCCGTTTATTTTAACTGACGGGTCATCAGAAGTACCACGGGCGACCTCTTCAAACGGTTCTCCGTTCATTATCCTTTCTCTGATGTCAGAAGCTTTTTGCCAGGCACTGAGAGTATCCTGAGGTTTGGCTCCTTCAGAACAGCTGATCAGAATGTGCCATGCATTTATTTCTGTAAGCGATCTCTGGTACGTTTTTTCAAGCAGCTTTTCTTTTGCCTGGTTGTCAGTAAGGTAATTCTGTGCAAGCTGATTCCTGTAACCGTTTAATTCATTCTTATAAGCTTTTGTTGTATCTATTCCTGCATTCATTGCATCGGCAACTTTCAGCTTGAAGACTACATATTGCTGAAGATAGCTGTCAATATCCTGAGTTTTTCCAGGCTCACTGCTTTTCTTGTACATTCTGATGAATTCTCCTGCCGTGACATCCTTCCCGCCGACTATCATCAATACTTTGTCATTCAGAGCTTGTCCATTGCAAATAAAAGGCAGCAGAAATAGAGCAATTATCAAAAGAGATAGTCTGATCTTCATTAAGTCTTAATGATACCGTTTATTCAACAGATTTTCTGCTGTAATTGGGTGATTCTCTTGTTATTGACACATCGTGAGGATGGCTTTCAATGATACCTGAATTGGTGATCCTGACGAATTTGCCTTCTTTTTTAAGAGTGCTTATATTTTTTGCACCAACATAACCCATTCCTGCTCTTAAGCCACCTGTCATCTGGTAAATCACTTCGGCAAGGGTTCCTTTATATGGAACTCTGGCAGCAATCCCTTCCGGTACCAGCTTCTGTATGTCATCCTCAATATCCTGGAAATAGCGATCCTTAGAACCTTGCTGCATAGCTTCGATTGAACCCATTCCCCTGTATGCTTTGAATTTACGACCATTATATATAATAGTCTCTCCGGGTGATTCCTCAACCCCGGCAAAAAGGGATCCTGTCATAATTGAATCGGCTCCTGCTGCAATTGCTTTGATAATATCGCCCGAATATCTGATACCTCCGTCGGCAATAACCGGTATCCCGGTACCTTCAATCGCCTTTGCAACATTATAAATTGCTGACATCTGAGGTATTCCGACACCTGCAATAACCCGGGTCGTACATATAGATCCGGGTCCAATTCCTACCTTAACTGCATCAGCCCCTTCAGCTACGAGCTTTTTAGCAGCTTCTTCTGTGCCGATATTACCAGCAACTACATCAATTGAAGGATAATGTTTTTTAATATCCCTGAGGATCTTAATTACACTTTTTGTATAGGCATGTGCAGTATCGATAACGATAGCATCGACGCTTGCAATGACAAGAGCATCAACTCTTTCAAGAGTATCAGCAGCAATCCCTACAGCTCCTGCTACCCTGAGCCGACCCTTATCGTCTTTGCAGGAATCAGGCCGATCCTTAGCCTTTGTAATATCCTTATATGTGATCAGCCCGATCAGCTTTCCTTCTTCATCAATCATGGGAAGCTTTTCGATCTTATGTTTTTGAAGTATCCTTGCTGCTGCTTCAAGATTGGTCTGATGATTGATGGTGATAAGGTTGGTAGTCATAACCTCGGTTATCCTTCTCTTCTGGTTGTTCTCAAACCTTAAGTCCCTGTTTGTTACAATACCCTTGAGCACCCCGTTTTTATCAACAACAGGAATGCCTCCTATTCCGTACTCTTTCATCAGGTTTTTTGCTTCAGCAACCGTTGCATCAAGGCTGATAGTAATAGGATCAAAGA
>JAPLEC010000383.1 GCA_026391515.1 Bacteroidia bacterium
CCCATCAGATATCTTCCAAAAAGCTTATGTGCCTTAATTGGATTCCCCTGAAAGATATCCTTCTGAATTTCAGGTAATACCTTGTAACCACCTTTAACTACAGTTGAATAAGGACCTCCGGACCAATATGTCTCTTCATTAAGTTGAATCCTTTCTTCTCCATATTTTCCAAATACCATTGCTCCAAGACGACCATTTCCTACAGGAAGGGCTTCCTCCCATACCGAAGCCGGAGATCTATACCATAGTGTTGTTGAAGAATCAAAACTTTTGTTATCTATTGAATTTGAAATATTTATATCCTGACAATTGGAAGAATTTAATGAAGAAGCAAGCAGGAGGAAAAAAACATTTGAGTTTTTTTTCATGCGGCATGATTTTAAAGATTAGAATCGTTAAGTTATAAATAAATTGATTTCACCGTTCTTCTTTCATTTATACCCTTGTATTAATGCAGAAGCGGGACGACCTGCCCACGTTTAACCAGTTAGATTGAAATTAACCTATTAAATTTAAAAACAAGCAATTAGTCCTGGCAAAGGATGGTCAATTTATTCCGGCAAAAGATAGTCATAGCTATTGGCCTTTCCAATTTGTAAATAATTTGTGGAAAAACATAACGGTAAAATTTGGGTTGAGTGTGAAGTTGGGAGAGGGACCGATTTTAAATTTACTTTGCCAATCTTCGCTGAAAAGGTTATTTAATTTGCTGGTTTCTATCTAACAGATCATTTTATTGACTATAATTTCTCACAATAATACAATTCACAGTTTTCTGTATAGGCGCGCATTCCTCACCCCTGTATGAACAAAAACACCTACACGGTTGAATGTGTAAGCGTTTGATTGTCTTTGTAGCGAGACGGGGAATTGAACCCCGGACCTCATGATTATGAATCATGCGCTCTAACCAACTGAGCTATCTCGCCCTTCGTCCGCCGAAGCCTTGGCGAAGGCGGAACTTTTTGCGGGTGCAAATATAAATAGTTTGAGGCTAAATAACAATAAGAATATTTTTAGGTTTCAATATTTTTTCTAAATTGCAGAATAGTATTGAGGTAAATTTAGGATGAGATCAAAGTACGAACTGGAATACCCCCTGAACTGTTCTCCAAAAGTTCTGTTTTCAAGGCTCAGTACACCAGAGGGACTCTGTGAATGGTTTGCAGATGATGTAACTGTTGAGGGAGATATATTCACATTTCTCTGGAGCAAATCTGAGACAAAAGCCAGATTAGTCGCGCTTAAAGAAAATAAATTCGTCAGGTTTGAATGGCTCGATAACTACGACGAAGAATCCAACTATTTCGAATTCCGGATCAATATCGAAGAGCTAAGCGGAAGCCTCGCTCTGATCATAACCGACTTCGCCGATCCAGGCGAAAAAGAAGATGCTGTTCATTTATGGGATTCGCAGATGGAGGATTTGAAGAGGGTGTTAGGGGTCTGAAAGAACAGGGGCATTTAGGGTCTTAGGGAGTTAAGGCATTAGGGCATTAGGGCATTAGGGTGTTAAGGCAATAATTATTTGATTTTTTTTGATTAAGTGTGCTAATATAATTTCTAATAATTAAATCGCTGCATTATGGGAGATTTCCGTAAACTTAATGTTTGGCTGAGAGCCAAGGAACTGGCTGTCAAAATTTATCAACTGGTTAAGAACCAGACTATTTCAAAAGACTATGGCTTCAAGGATCAGATTCAAAGAGCTGCAGTCAGTATCCCGGCTAATATTGCTGAAGGAGACGAGTTAGGAACAGATAAGCAATCAATTCGTCATTTTTATATCGCAAAGGGATCATCAGCCGAACTGCAGACACTGGTAATAATTGGATCTGAAATAGGATATATTGAAAAAGCCAATGCTGAAAACCTGTTGAATGAATGTCAAGTAATTTCTATAATGTTAGCTAACCTGATAAAAGCTCGAAGCTAGTTTTTATCTCCATAGATTTCTTGTCGATTTATTGTCCTTAAAGCCTTAATGCCCTAAAGCTTTAAAGCCTTTGCACCCCTGCGCCGCTATGCCGTTGTGCCGTTAATAAAAAATGAACGATATGTTTTTTGATAAAAATCCGTTAGTTTTGCATCCAAATTCTGCCACGCAGTGAAGAAACTTGACAAATTTGTCATAAAATCATTCATCGGTCCGCTCGTACTCACATTCTTTATTGTGCTTATCATCCTTCTTTTACAGTTTCTCTGGATGTATGTCGATGAACTTGCCGGCAAGGGTCTTAACTTCAGGATAATGGCAGAACTTTTGTTCCAGTTCTCACTATCCTTCGTTCCTACTGCTCTGCCCCTGGCAGTCCTCCTGGCAGCTCTGATGACTTTCGGTAATATGGGAGAATTCAGCGAGCTGACTGCTCTGAAATCTTCAGGTATTCCGTTGCAACGTATAATGATGTCACTGATCATCATAATTATTTTATTGATGGGAGTATCCTTCTTCTTTTCAAATTACGTTCTACCCTACTCCAACCGTCAGGCCAGATCATTACTCAGTGATATAAGACGTAAACGTCCGGATATCAATCTTCAGGCTGGTACCTTTAACAACGACATTGAAGGATTCAGCATTAAGATAACGTCGAAAGATCCTGTCACAAACAGGCTGGATGGCCTGATTATCTATGACCATCGCTCAAGAAGAGGTAACATTTCGGTTACCGTGGCCGACTCAGGCTATATTAAAGTCACACCTGATGAGACAGCAATGATCATGGTGCTTTACAATGGCTACTCCTTTAATGAATTGGAAGAAAAAAATGTAGTGCCGAAAGAAAAAAAATACCCTTCAAGAAAAGATTCTTTTAAAGAAGAAACTATTGTACTCGCTCTCTCCGGATTCGACCTGGAAAGAAGCGGAAATGAAATGTTCAGATCTACCTCGTGGAGTATGAATATGGAAAAGCTCTCATATTTTATTGATTCTCTGGGTAAAGGATATAATACAAAAATGAATAAGCAGTTTCATGAGTTCAGAGTAACGAAATTATACAGCGAACGTAATGCATTACCCAGCTACATCACGTC
>JAPLEC010000202.1 GCA_026391515.1 Bacteroidia bacterium
TTGAAGCAATAAATTAATGTGATGAAAGATGATCGTAGATCATCGAATTATTGTAGAAAACATTGCGATAAAAAATCATAGATGGTCGTAGACCATCAAATAATGATAAACGATCCAATAATTTGACCCTCTCCGAGGATCTTAACAATTAAGTGTACTCAATACACTAAAAATGTCTGATCATCGATATTGATCAATGTGACAAAAAGCAGGTTATTAATAGATTACCTATGATTGACGAATACAGAATTATATTAGAAATTGATTTATTATTACAAACGATGATCGTGAATCATTTAATTATTGTAGAAAATGTGTTAATGATAGCAGTTGGATGGTTGTAGACCATCGAATAATAATTATTCTTTAAATTAGAAATCAATAAATTCTTTAGGTTTCAGGTTTTTATCCATTGTCCAGAAATGAGCCTTTCCATGTGCAATCCTGAAAATAACAAATTCAGGGCTGTCAAGAGTTAAACCGAAGCTTTTCAGGAAAGGTCTGTCATTCAATGCCTTTTCCCTCAGTTTAATGTCATCGATGAATTCGACACTTCCGGAAATACGAAGCATGGTTCCGATCATACTCTCATGCTTATAAAAGCAGATCTCAGTCTTTGGATTTGCTTTCAGCTGATGCGGAAATTCCTTAAACGAAGTAGTCTGAAAATAGAAACCTGTTTCGTCGGCAAACCAAAATCCAAGCGCCCGTACCCTTGGCTGATCGCCTTCGGTAGTAGCCAGATAGCAAATCGGATTTTCATTTGAAAACTTTATACAATCATTTAGATTCATTTTCTTATTTTTTATGTAATATTAAACAAAAATCCATGACCTGTAAATATTTTAAATCAGGAAATTCCTGTTTGTCCAATTTTTAATACACAACTTAGATAAAATTGTGTATATTAGAGTATTGATGATCAGGTCATCATGAATTTGCAGAAGAAATTTCAGTGAGATGAAAATTCACTTTCAACGTTTTATGCGAATCATTCCTGCAAGGCGAACTGCCGCATGGATTATAGTGTTGCAGTTCTTACTTATTCACAATATTAATGCTCAGATTCTTCAGGATACTGCAACTTTAAATCTGATCACAAGGGGTATTGCTGATATATATAACAGACAATTCAAAGATGCTGAGGAAGTTTATAATTCACTTATTCAATCATATCCCGAACATCCTATTAAATTCCTGTTTAAAGGGATGATGATTTACTGGGAAAATTATCCGCTGCTTCCCTCCTCTCCGGCCCGCGTTCCGTTTGAAGAATCAATGCGCAGATGCATCGAATTATGTGAAAAGAATAAAGTCGAATCGTACGCTCCTGAGATGACACTTGCAAACCTTTGTGCGCGGGGATTGCTTTTATTATTTCTTGCCGATAATGACCTTAGTAATGAAGTTACACCTCTTGCAATAGGCACTTATTCTCCTTTGAAAAGGTCATTCAAGCTGACTTCAGTCTGTTCCGATTTTTATTACTTCTCCGGTGTTTACAACTATTACCGTGAGGCTTATCCCACAATATACCCGATTTACAGAGCCGTTGCATTTTTGTTTCCTGCAGGCGATATGGAAAAGGGATTAAAAGAGCTTGAGATATCCGGTCAGAGCTCTATTGCATTACGCGCTGAATCATATTTTATGCTTTACTGGATCTGGCTGAATTTTCAGAATAACTTCGACCAGTCTCTTCACTATTGTAAGACTCTGAATGATAAATATCCTATGAATTATATGTACAAAGCAATGTACATTAAGAACTTACTGCTGTTGAAAAGGTATGACGAAGCTGAAAAATTCATTGCTTCAAATTCTGAAAAAGAGAGTAATTCATTTTATCTGGCGCAACTTTTAATTTTCAACGGTATAATCCAGGAAAAGAAATATCATAATTATGCACTTGCACAGGATTACTATAAAAAGGGAATTAACGATATTTCAATGTTTGCGACATACGGAAATGAATTTGCCGCATACGGATATTTTGGTCTCAGCCGTATTAGCGAAATTAACGGCGACAATCATGAAAAGAGATTAAACCGCAGGAAGGCAATGGATCTGGTGGATTTCAAAAAAGTCAATTTTGATGAATAGCAGCATGGGTATTCAAATGCCCAATTATGAATCTGGATTCCTGCCCGGTGCGGGTGAAACTAAAGACGGGAGTCAGGGTTGAGCAACGTATTAAAAGCCGTATTAAAAGCAGTATTAAATGCAAAAACCACTGACAATCCGCCAGCTGACGGATGTCAGGGCAGGCGTGACAATTCGTAATTTTACTGAATAATGATTTATTTTACAAAAATCTAAAACTTCAATCTATGACGATGTCTGACAGAATACGGACTCCTTTCTGGAGGGGATTCAGAGCCGCCGCACTCTACTACGGCATGGCTACACTTGTCTTTGTGCTGCTGAAGATAGCGTTACCCTTGCGTGACGATGCCTACCTCTTTTTTATCTTTCTCCCGGCCGTGCTGCTGGCGGGTATTATCTGGGCAGTCGTGTCCCTCATCGCCAGCTTCTTTCGCGTGTGGCCCCGTGGCGCACTTTTGGTCCATGTGATAGTAATTCCGCTGGTGTGGCT
>JAPLEC010000459.1 GCA_026391515.1 Bacteroidia bacterium
TCTGCCTGCAAAGAAAAGCCGGAATCTGAAGTACATCAACATATTGTGCTGCTATAGCTGCTTCTTCAGGGTTATGAATATCTGTAATTACCGGAACGGAATATCTCTTTTTTACTTCAGCCAAAATTTTAAGCGCTTCTAAATCGCCTATCCCTGCAAATGAATCAATTTTTGACCTGTTTGCTTTTCTGTAAGATGCTTTGAAAATGTAGGGAAGTTTATATTTTTCTGACAGTTTTACGAGGTGTTCAGCAATCTCAAATACAACACCTTCACTCTCAACAACACAAGGTCCTGCGATAAGAAGAAAATTATCTGTTTTCCCGTATCTGATCCCGGGGATATTTATTCCGCTCTTGTTCATTCCAAATACAAAGGTAACAAAATATTCTGCTCAATTTCAAAAACCATACCAAGATAAAAAACTTCTCTGTGGCTCTCTGTGCTTCTCCGTGGTCCCGAGTACTCGGGACTGTGTAACTTTTTAAAAAAAAAAGAACTTACACTGAGAGACACAGATGACCACGAGTTACACAGAGAAAATCACTTATCATAATCATATATGTCCTTCCACAAGGCCTTCAATCTTTTCCTGATCTCTTCCTCCTTTGGATTGTTCCCAGGTTCATAAAACTGGGTTCCTTTTATCTCTTCCGGGAGGTAATTATCCTTTACAAAATTACCCTCAAAACTATGAGCATATTTATAATCCTTATGATAACCAAGATCTTTCATAAGCTTTGTTGGTGCATTTCTCAGATGTAACGGCACAGGAAGATCTCCTTTATCTTTCACTGCTTCAATAGCTCCTTCAACTGCCATGTAAGATGCATTGCTTTTTGGTGAAGTCGCCAGGTACACTGCTGCTTCCGAGAGAATAATTCTTGACTCCGGCCAGCCGATAACATTTACTGCTTCAAAACAAGCCTGGGCAAGCAAAAGGGCATTCGGATTTGCCATGCCTATATCTTCAGCTGCAAGAATTACCATACGTCTTGCAATGAATTTTGGATCCTCACCTCCTTCGACCATCCTTGCAAGCCAATAAACGGCAGCATTGGGATCGCTTCCCCTCATTGATTTTATAAATGCCGAAATGATGTCGTAATGCTGCTCCCCATTTTTATCATACAGCGCCAGATTCTTCTGAACATGTGTCAGCACCTTCTCATTCGTAATAACAATTTTCCCTGAACCCTCTTTATCAGCTTCAGAGGAAACCACAAGCTCCAGGGCATTATATAACTTTCTGGCATCTCCTCCTGAAACCCTCATAATTGCTTCATTTTCCTGAATTTCAATATCATAAGCAGCAAGGTAAGTATCCTTTTTTAAAGCTCTGTTAAGCAATTCAGTAAGATTTTTTTCATCGAGCGGATTCATTATATAAACCTGGCATCGGGAAAGGAGAGGAGATATCACTTCGAAAGACGGATTTTCAGTAGTCGCACCAATGAGCGTTATTGTTCCCTGCTCAACGGCAGTTAAAAGAGAGTCCTGCTGCGACTTGTTAAAACGATGAATTTCGTCAATAAACAATATCGGATTCGGTTGATTGAAAAACTGCTGTTTTTTTGCTTTGTCGATAGTATCTCTTACATCTTTAACACCCGAATGGACTGCACTGAGATGAAAGAAAGGTCTTTTGAGAGTGTTGGAAATGATCCATGCCAATGTAGTTTTTCCGACTCCCGGAGGACCCCATAAAATGAATGATGGGATATTTCCTGATTCAATTGCCTTTCTTAAAACCCCGTTTGTTCCGACAAGGTGCTCCTGTCCGCAAAACTCATCAAGGTTTTTCGGTCTTAATCTGTCAGCAAGAGGTTGATTAGCCAGCATAAAATTAAGTTTGGATAAAATTAATAAAATTTAATGTTTACAGATGACTGTAAATTAACCAGCTGTTATTTCCTTTTAGTTTTTAAGGCCGATGCACCTATTTTTATAATTTTGAAGTCATACCTAAAGTAATACCTTATGATTAGATATTTAATTCTTCTATTAAATGTAGTCGCTATTACCGGATGTGGCGTAAAATCCGGTTCTTCTGATCAGGATACTTTTGAAGGCCGGAACATTACAGCTTTGCACGGAATGGTGGTCTCGGCCCATCCTCAAAGCTCAAGGATTGGACTATTAATTTTACAAAAAGGTGGAAATGCGATTGATGCTGCAGTTGCTACTGAATTTGCCCTTGCAGTATGTGGCCCCGAAGCAGGGAATATTGGAGGGGGCGGTTTTATGTTAATCAGAACCAGCGATGGGACCACAGATGTTATTGACTACAGGGAAAAGGCACCGCTACTTGCTTCCAGAGATATGTACCTTGGAACAGATGGAAATGTTATCGAGGGCTTAAGTACTGATACTCACCTTTCTGCAGGAGTGCCAGGTACAGTGGATGGCATGATAAAGGTCCATGCAAAGTATGGCAAATTAAATTTCAAAGAAGTAATACAGCCAGCAATCGATCTCGCAAGAAAAGGATTTCCGGTCACAAAAGGCCAGGCTCGGTCACTTAATGATAATAAAGAATATTTCATCAATAAAAATCTTAAAATACCCGCATTTGTTAAAGATTCTCTCTGGAAAGAGGGAGATCTCTTGAAGCAGCCTGACCTCGCTGAAACATTAGAAAGAATAAGGGATAACGGAAGAGATGGATTTTATTCCGGTAAAACTGCTGAACTTATTCTGAAGGAAATGATAAGAGGCAAAGGGTTAATTTCAGAACAGGACTTAAATGAGTATAAGTCGGTTTTCAGAAAACCTCTTACGACTGATTATAAAGGTTTTAGAATTATCTCAGTTCCCCTGCCTTCAAGCGGAGGAATACTGGTAGCCCAGATACTTGGAATGATCGACCAATATTCAATAAAAGAATGGGGTTTTCATTCTGTTAAAAGTGTTCATTTGATTGCAGAAGCAGAAAGAAGAGCTTTTGCCGACAGGGCGAAATATGCAGGTGATCCGGATTTTGTAAATGTTCCGGTCGCCGGATTGATGAATAAGAAATATTTAACCGGAAGATTTGCTGATTTTGATGAGAACACGGCATCATTGTCTTCAGAAGTAGGTGCAGGATCTCCGGAAGGATATGAAAGCGAGGAGACTACCCACTATTCTGTTGTCGATCAGTTCGGGAATGCTGTTGCAGCTACCACTACGCTGAATAATATTTTTGGGAGCAGCATTGTGGTTGATGGTGCTGGATTCCTTCTAAATGACCAGATGGACGATTTTTCAGTGAAGCCAGGTGTTCCGAATATGTATGGTCTTATTGGCGGTGAAGCGAATGCAATTGCACCTGGAAAAAGAATGCTAAGCTCAATGACTCCTTCAATTGTTGAAAAAGAAGGAAAACTTTTTCTGATAGCCGGTTCCCCTGGTGGTTCAACCATACCAACGACTGTTTTTCAGGTAATTATAAATGTTGTTGATTACAATATGAATATCAAAGAAGCCGTTGATACAGGGAGGTTTTATCATCAGTGGCTGCCAGACAGGATCTATTTTGAGCAGAATTGCCTGGATAGTCTTACTGTTAAGGAACTGATGCTGATGGGACACGAAATGAGATCAAGACCTCCTATCGGAAGCGTTAATGCAATTCAGATCAAACTAAATGGTGAAATAGTGGGAGGTGCAGATAAAAGAGGCGACAATGTTGCTTGCGGATACTAACTATTTTTAATGTTAAATATTTTTTACTATATTGCTTCGATTTTATTTTCATAAAAACAAATAAATTTTTACTTTTAACAATTGATATTGAGATTTAAAATTAAGCTTTTTGATAGTTGAATCCTTTCAGATATTAATTCAGTTATGAAAAAACCTCTGCTAATCGTAATAATTATTCTGGCAGTAATCCTTGCCCTGCCGTTAATAAGCTTCTTAAGCTGGACTTTTCAGACCAAGAAACCTATGGGTATCATAATTGTCGATAAGACAGTTCCTAACTTTGAGCGTTTAAAGCACAAGTCTTTTAACTGGATTATAACAAATGACAGATTTGTTAAAAAAGAGAAAAGAACCAGCTATTCGGTTATCAAAGACTATTGGGGTTTTGTTCCTAAACATCCTGCAAGAAATAGGATATATGAAAAGAAAATACTTCACATGCCGGATGCTATAACTTTTGCTCAAACTAATGATGCAGTTTATTATACTGATACCTATGGAGTATTTTTTAATGACTGGTATCAGGGAATAAACAGAAGCCGCAGATCAAGGAAACTTTTTGGAGCAGGCGATGGCATAGATAACAATCTTCTTAGAAATTTTAAAGATAAAGGCAGACTCATCGTAGCTGAGTATAATTTATTTGATTATCCTACCGATGATTACAATGCTGCTTACCTTCAGGAAAAATTTGGAATTAAATTTCCGGGGAAGTGGACAGGAAAGTATTTTAGCTCACTCGATACAAATAATGTAGATTTCCCAATATGGATGACAGCTATGTACCGGAAACAATACAAAAAGCCGTGGACTTTTACTAAACCAGGTATTGTAATTCTCAGAGACAGAGCAATAATTGTCCTCGAAGAAGGCACCAATCTTAAGGATCCGGTGGTACATATTATATCTGACTCAGCTTATTGTGCAAAATGGAACCTTCCGAGATCAGTTGCTTTCGACCAATGGTTTGATATTATTGATCCCCTGCAAAACAATGTCATTTCTAAATTCAGAATAGAAACAACAAATTTTGGCGATTCCTTATTAGCAAATTATGGTCTTGCTAATGAATTTCCTGCTGTTGTTCAGGATTCTTCTCAGAGAACTTATTATTTCTCGGGCGATTTCTGCTATTTTGATATTCCAGCCTGGACTTCAAGATTCAAAGGCATTGATAAATTGCATTTCTTACTTTATTCTAAAAAACCCGATGATACCAGGAGATTTTTCTGGCTATATTATAAACCGCTTATCGAGGGGATTTTTACTGACTATTATAACTCTCTTCCAGCCAAATAGATAATTCCATAAAATGAGATAGAAAGAAGTACAGGCAGGAAGTAAACCTGTACTTTTTTTATGTCCTTTTGTTTCATACCAATAAAATCTATAGATGAAAATATCGATAATTCAGCAAAATATCGTTTGGGAAGATAAAACACGGAATTTCGAAAGACTTGAAAAATTAATATCTAATTTGAGCAAAACCGATATCATAATCCTTCCTGAGATGTTCAATACAGGCTTCTCAATGGATCCTGAACGATTAGGTGAGCCTCCCTTTTCTGAAACATTCGACTGGATGCTATATGCCTCTGAAGAAGGAAATTTCGGGATATGTGGAAGTTATATCGTGAAGGAAAATGGTAATTTCTATAACAGATGGCTCTTCGTTACACCTGAGAAAAAATCATGGCAATACGATAAACGCCACCTTTTCACGATTACAAATGAGGAGAGATCCTTCACACATGGAACGAAACGACTTACATTTAAATTCAGAGGTGTAAGGATATCACCGAATATTTGCTATGATCTCAGGTTCCCTGTCTGGAGCAGAAACAGAAACGATTATGACCTTCTTATTAATTCAGCCAACTGGCCTGAACCACGACGGGATGTCTGGCTTACTCTGCTCAAAGCCAGGGCAATTGAAAATCTGTGTTATGTTGCTGGAGCAAACAGAGTTGGAACCGACGGGAACGGCGTTAAACACTGTGGCGATTCAATGATTATTAGCCCGAAGGGAGAAATTCTGGCTTCTGCTCAAAAGAATAAGGAATGTTCAGTTTCGGCCGATATCTCAATGACCGAATTAACAGAATTCCGTAAAAAATTTCCAGTCCAAAAAGACGCTGATAAATTCACTTTTCTTTGATCCCCAACACTTTGGTCGGGATCTTCGCTACGCTCGACTTTTTTCTTTTATCTTTTGTCTTTTATCTTTCTTCGTCCTCCGACGTCGTCGGCCGTAGCCGACTTTGTCGGGCGAAGTCCGAAGCCTTGGCGAAGGAGGATTATCTTTCTTTCACTGCTTTGTAAAGAATTTCAACCGGATGTAGTGCCATCCTTCCAGTGCCATCTTTAATGTGATGCCTGCAGCTTGTACCCGGAGCCGCAATAATAACATTTTCAGCGGCTTTTCTGATCTCAGGAAACAAAACCAGCTCACCAATCTTGTTGGATAGATCATAATGCTCCTTTTCATATCCGAATGATCCTGCCATCCCGCAACATCCTGATGGTATCTCAACGACCTTGTAATTCACTGGAATCGAAAGCATTTCAATAGTACTGGCCGATGAAGTGATGGCTTTTTGCTGACAATGTGCATGCAGTAAGATATCTGCTTTTGTATCTGCGAATGCTTCTCTGCTCAATCTTCCTGACGCGACTTCGTTACTAATAAACTCATCTATCATGTAACTGTTTCCAGCTAATTTCTTTGCGTTTTCTCTCAAATCATCTCCTGCAAGATCAGGGTATTCATCCCTGAAACCCAGAATCGCAGACGGCTCAATTCCGATAAGAGGAAGCTCCCTGCTTATAACTTTCGATAGTACTTCAATATTATTCCTGATTATTTTCTTTGCTTTTCTTATTAAGCCTTTGGAAAGATATGTCCTTGCACTTTCACTATGATCTGCCATCACAACTTTATAACCTAAAGAAGTCAACAGCTTTATGGCGGTAATGCCAATCTCAGTATCATTAAAATTAGTAAACTCATCAACGAAAAAACAGACAGATCCTTTAGGTTCTTTTGGATTTACTGATTCAAGGTTTTTACGTATCCAACTCCTTAAAGTGACCCTATATAATAAAGGTATAGATCGTTTTTGGGCAAAACCGGCAGCATTTTTAATCAGAGTGCCGGTTATTTTGTTTCTAAGGAAGAAATTGAACAGTAGAGGTACCAGGGAGCCTATTTTATTAATTGTTGAGATATAGGCAATTAACCTTGTTCTGACAGGGATTCCATGTTTGTCGTACCAGTGCTGCAGAAATTCAGCCTTTAATTTTGCAATGTCAACTCCCGACGGGCATTCTGATTTACAACCTTTGCATGATATACACAAATCGAGCACTTCATAGATCTCCTTATGATCCCACGAATTGCTTTCATCTGCACTGAGAAATTCTCTTAAAATATTTGCCCTTGCCCTGGTGCAGTCTTTTTCTTCACCGGTTGCCATAAACGTCGGGCACATCGTTCCACCAATGATTTTGGTTTTACGGCAATCGCCAGATCCATTGCATTGTTCAGCTGCCCTTATTATACCGTCCGTTGAAGAAAAATCAAAAACTGTCTTGATATCCGGAGTCTTTTTACCAGGAATATACCTCAGAAAGCTGTTCATCTGAGGCGTATCAGTTATCTTGCCAGGATTAAGAATATTTTCCGGATCCCAGATTCTCTTGACCTCTTTAAGAAGGTTATAATTGTGTTCACCAATTATTATTGAAATAAATTCTCCTCTCAACCTGCCATCGCCATGCTCACCGCTCATTGAACCCCGATACTTCTTTACAAGCCTGGCTGTCTCATATCCAATGGTTCTGAACAATTCAACATCAGAAGGATCCTTCAGGTTAAGCACCGGTCTTATGTGAAGCTCACCGGTTCCGATATGAGCGTGATAAACAACCTCCTTGCCATATTTTGAAAGCATTTTTTCAAAATCTGCAATATAATCAGGCATCTGCTCCACATTTATTGCAGCATCTTCAATAAGAGATACGGGCTTCAAATCTCCCTTCATGTTTGTCAGTACTCCAAGGCCGGCTTTTCGAAGGTCCCATACTTTAGTCATATCTTTTCCCTTTACAACAGGAAATGAGTATCCATAACCAGCTGATTTTAATTCACTTATCATTCCGGAAATGACAGAATCGACTTCATCAGCCTTCTCTTCTGCAAATTCAACAATTACAATTGCTCCGGGTTTTCCGTCCAGAAAAAATCTGTTTCTCCTTTGGCTTATATTGTTTTCCGTCAGTTCAAGAATCCTGTCATCCATCATCTCAACGGCTGAAGGCTTATATTTTAATGCAATAAGATTGGCTAAGAACGCATCATTTCGTTTTTTAAGATGAATGCAAACCAGTGCCTTGTTTGCCGGAGGCAATTTGACCAGGTTTAATTTTATTTCTGTCGTTATTGCAAGAGTTCCTTCCGAACCTGCCAGAAGCTTGCAGAAATTGAATTGTTCTTTAGAGGTCTCATCAAATACCTCATTATCCAATAGGAGATCTAAGGCATATCCTGTATTTCTCCTTGCAATCCGATGGTCAGGAAAATCTTTCCTGATACTGGACTTATTGACAGAATCGCCAATAATCTCTTTAATTTTTCTGTAAATATCTCCTTCAAGTCCGGGTAGAAGGCACTTTTTATTGAAGGTTGATTTGTCAACAGGCCCGAAAATTGCCTCACTGCCATCGCTGAGAAGCGTTTTCAGCTCTATCAGGTGGTCCCGGGTTGATCCATATATTATTGAATGTGAACCTCATGAATTATTCCCAACCATACCCCCAAGATTGCATCGGTTCGATGTCGATGTTTCAGGCCCGAAAAAGAGTCCATGTTCTTTCAGCTGCATGTTTAATTCATCAAGTACTACTCCCGGTTCAACTCTTACCCACATCTCTTTTTCATTTATTTCGATTATATTTTTCATATATCTCGAGATATCGACAATCATACCGTTTGTAACTACCTGTCCGGCCAGCGATGTACCTGCAGCTCTTATTGTTATTGAGGTTTTTTCTTTTGAAGCGAATGCAATTATTTTCTTCAGGTCGGAGACTCCTTTTGGCCAGATAACGGCTAAGGGAAACTCTTTATACACTGAAGCATCGGTGGCATAAATAGTCCTTGTTATAGTATCATAGCTCAAATCACCATCAAGACTTTTACCCAGGGAATCAAGGTGTGAGAAAATAGTATTGCTTTCTTTAGTCTGCATGAAGCTGCTAATTTAGAAAAAAACCAAATTGGAAAATTTTCGCTGGCGCGGATTTGCAATCCGTGCCATTAAAATTTCATTTTTCTGACAATAATCATGCTGTTCAGATATTGCATAATCGAACTTTTTTTTCGTACATTTAGAAAAAAATTTCGAACATTTTAAAATACTGATATACAATGGAATTATTAGATAGTATCAAATTAAACGCCAGGAAACATAATAAAAGGATTGTACTTCCTGAAGGTTATGAGGAACGTACGATTAAAGCTGCAGATATTGCAATATCGGAAGAGCTGGCACGGATTATTTTAATCGGCGATCCAGCTGAAATTAAAGCACATGCTGAAAAACTAGGATTGAAGAATTTAGCAAAAGCTGCTATGGTTAATCCCAAATCTCACCCTAAAAAAGATCAATATATCAATTTGATGGTTGAGCTTCGTAAGAGCAAAGGGATGACAAAGGAAGAAGCATCTAAGCTCATAGAAGATCCTCTTTATCTTGGTGTTTTGATGATAAAGAATGGGGATGCCGACGGGGAAGTTACAGGAGCCGAACATGCAACCGGAGATGTTTTACGGCCAGCTTTTCATTATATTAAAACTGCTCCCGGGATTTCAGTTGTCTCAGGTGCATTTATTATGATACTGCAGGATAAAAGCTTTGGAGATAATGGGATTCTGGTTTTTGCTGATAGTGCTGTGCACCCGGATCCCACTGATCAGCAATTGGCCGAAATTGCTGTTGCTACTGCTCATACAGCTAAAGTTATTGCCGGCATGGAGCCGAGAGTAGCTATCCTCAGCTTTTCGACTAAAGGCAGCGCTAAACACGAAATGGTCGACAAAGTAATCAATGCCACAAAAATTGCACAGCAAATGGCTCCCCAGTTTATGATTGATGGAGAGCTTCAGGGCGATGCTGCCCTTGTTGAATCAATCGGCCAGAAAAAAGCTCCTGGAAGCAAAATAGCCGGTAAAGCAAATGTGCTTATTTTCCCAGACCTTAATTGCGGAAATATTGCTTATAAGCTTGTTCAGCGGCTGGCTCATGCCGAAGCTATCGGCCCCGTACTTCAGGGAATGGCCGCACCGATAAACGACCTGTCACGTGGCTGCTCAGTAAGTGATATCGTCAGCATGATTGCAATTACTGCTAACCAGGCTGCCGGAATAAAATAATCAACAAGATTAAGTAATCAACTCTTCAACAATGATAATTCTCGTCTTAAATTGCGGAAGCTCATCAATAAAGTACCAGTTATTCGATATGTCTGACGGATGTGAAATGCTTGCCAAAGGACTCCTGGAGCGTATTGGTTTGAATGAAAGTATTGTTACCCATAAACCTACCGGGAAAGAGCCTTATAAAGTAATTACTGATATCCCTGACCATACCACCGGAATAAATCTGGTAATGGAAGTTCTTTGCGATCCTGAACATGGTGTAATCAAGAATGTAAATGAGATAAAAGCAGTCGGTCACAGGGTGGTAAACGGAGGGGAGAACTTTAAAAATAGTGTCCTGATCGACAACGATGTCAAGAGAGATGTAGAAGCATGTATAGAACTGGCACCGCTTCATAATCCCGCAAACCTGAAGGGAATACTTTCAGTTGAAAAACTTATTCCCGGGGTTCCGCAAGTAGCTGTTTTCGATACATCCTTTCATCAGACCATGCCTGATTATGCATACATGTACGCATTACCTTATGAATACTATGAAAAGTACAGGATAAGAAAATATGGATATCACGGGACAAGCCATAAATATGTTGCAAATAAGGCTGCAAAAATCCTCGGGAAAGATATAAAGGACCTAAAAATAATAACCTGCCATTTGGGGAATGGAGCATCAATAACTGCTGTACAATATGGTCAGTCAGTCGATACATCAATGGGCTTTACACCTGTCGATGGGCTGATAATGGGAACACGTACAGGTGAAATTGATCCGGGAGTTTTGGTTTATATAGCTGATAAAGAGCATCTTAATGTGACGGGTGTCAATAATATGATCAACAAAAAAAGTGGAGTTTTCGGTATCTCTCAAATTTCCTCAGATATGCGCGACCTTGAAACTGCCGCTGAAGCAGGAAATAAAAAAGCAATACTTGCACTTAAAATGTATGCTTATAAGGCAAAGAAATTCATTGGTTCATATATGGCCGCCCTTAATGGAGCCGATCTGCTTGTCTTTACAGGCGGAATAGGAGAGAATGATTTCAATATGCGAAAAATGATCTGCTCTGATATGGAAAACCTGGGAATAATATTTGATACCGAAAGTAATAACGGTTCCAGAGGAAAAGATATCATTATCTCAAAGCCTGAATCAAAAGTTACAGTTATGGCTGTCACAACAGATGAAGAATTCGTAATAGCATCTGATACACGATATATAGTAGAACATCAAATAAACTGATGTAAACCTAAACCAGATTATAAATGGTATTAAAAAGCCTCTCTGATCTTAAGAAAATAGTTGCCGGTGGTCCCAGAAGAAAACTTATTGTTGCAGTTGCACAGGATCAGCATTCACTTGGTGCTGTAATAAGAGCCTGGAAAGATGATGTTGTTGAACCCATACTTATTGGCGATAAAGAAAGTATTCAAAACATCTGCACAGCTAATAACTATGATATTACCGGGCTCAGGATCATACATGAGCCTGACATGGAAATGGCAGTTGAAATGTCTATCAAAATGGTCAGCAATAAGGAGGGTGATGTCCTTATGAAAGGGAAAGTAGGTACCTCCACTTTGCTGAAGCATGTATTAAATAAAGAGTATGGACTGAGGACAGGTAACCTTTTGTCTCATTTTGCCCTTTTCGAAGTTGAAACTTATCCAAAAGTTATTGCTGTCGCTGATGTAGCAATGAACATCGCACCTAATCTTAAAGATAAGATAGCGATAATTAATAATTCAGTTTCGTGTCTTATTAAACTTGGTTATATTATGCCAAAAGTTGCGGTTCTCGGAGCAGTGGAAATGGTTAACGAAAGCATGGAAGCGACACTCGATGCAGCCCTGCTTTCAAAAATGAACCAGCGCGACCAGATAAAAAATTGCATAATCGATGGACCATTGGCCTTCGATAATGCAATAAGCCTTGAAAGTGCACAACATAAAGGAATCAGAAGTGAAGTAGCCGGAGATACAGATTTGCTGCTTATGCCCAACATCGAAGTGGGGAATGTGCTTTATAAATCACTTGTTTTCTTTGCCAGGGCAAAAGTGGCAGCAGTTATTCTTGGTGCCAAAGTTCCTATCGTCCTGACTTCCAGATCTGATTCAGAACAAGCCAAATACGACAGCATTCTTCTGTCTGCAGC
>JAPLEC010000074.1 GCA_026391515.1 Bacteroidia bacterium
CAATATGAATATTAATATTGCTTTTAAGAATGATCGGACCTGTGAGCCATAAACCTCTTGGTATAATCACCTTTCCACCTCCTTTCCTCGACACCTTATCAATAGCATCAGCTATGGCCTTGGTATTGAGGGTTTGTCCATCACTTACTGCCCCGAAATCGATAATAGAAACAGTGTTGTCGGAGATCTGAGGTTCTGAAATTGAAAATGTTTCAGGAACCTTCTGCTGGCCCCTGGAGGGAGCTGGCGGATTGACATTGCCTGCCTGATTGCAGGCGGAAAGAATGACTGCCAGGATTAATGATGTATTACCGAAATTCAATAATCTCATATTATTTACTTTAAACCGGAGAATGAATTGATTGCATTCATCAGAAGAACCGGGAATTGATTTTCCCGGTTCATCTCGATGAATACCTAATCCTACCTAACCTTAGTCTTGAATTTGATTTGTTTAAATGTTCTTCAGGATATTAGGTCAGATGCAAGTTAGCCTATACACAGGGAATCACGGACAAGAATCTTCCCAAAGAGAAGTGCCGTATTTCCCGCAGCGGGACATTCTTCCCAATTTGCAGGTGAAATTTTCTCAAATGGTATCCGGGGTAAGCGTGAAGCACTCAGTTTGCTTCAGGAACGAAATTCCTGCTGACATATTCTGAAGCGCTCATACCGAATTCGCGGTGAAAGCATTTTCTGAAATGGGAGAGGTCTTTAAATCCCACGGCATATGCGATTTCAGTTACTGTCATCTTCTTTTTAAGCAGAAGCTGGGCAGCTCTTTTAAGTCTTATGCTCCTTACAAACTCCTTGACAGTCATATTTGTGAGGGCATCGAATTTGCGATAAAGCTGCATCCTGCTGACACCCACTTCTGTTGCAAACTGTTCAATATCAAGATCTGCATTTGAAATATTCTTTTCCACAACTTCGATAGCCTTCTTCAGAAATCGCTCATCAGGAGATGTTATAGTCAGATCAGAAGGTTTCAATACTATCTGGCTAGTATATTTTTCTTTGAGTGCCCTTCTTACCTGAAGCATATTTTCGACTTTGGTCTGCAGGATCGAAATATCAAAGGGTTTCGTGATGTAATCATCGGCACCGCATGAAAGGCCTTCCATCTCATGCTCTTTTGAATGAAGCGCAGTAAGCAGCAGCAAAGGTATATGGGATGTGCGCTCATCCTTCTTGATCCTTTTGCAGAACTCATATCCATCAACGTCAGGCATCAGTATGTCGCTGATTATAACATCGGGTATGACTTCAGTTGCAATGTCCAGGCCTTCCTGCCCGTTCCTTGCCTCATAAACCGCAAAGACAGGTTCAAAATGAGTCCGTATGAAGTACCTCACATCAGGATTATCTTCCACAATGAGCATTATATGAGAATCATCATGAAGTTCCGGTTTCCCCTGCCTATCCGGGCAGATCTCATCCCTAACGGCTGTTAGATCCGCAGGCTCCCCGGGTTCATAAGGAAGTCTGACAGTGAATTTTGAGCCTTTGCCCGGCTTGCTGCTGACGTCGATAGTTCCTTTGTGAAGCTTGACCAGCTCTTTCACCAGTGAAAGACCGATACCTGTCCCGGTGCTTTCATTCTTTGAATCTACACGGAAAAACCTGGTAAAGATCTTACCTATATTGGTATCTGAAATTCCTTTTCCGGTGTCTTTTATCGATATCTCAATATATTGCTCTTCGTGCTGCATGTTGTTGAGCGAATCATCTGCAGGCTCTGCGAACACAAGGGAAAGGTGAATAGATACAAGCCCACCCTCATCTGTATATTTTAAGGCATTTGATATGAGGTTATTAAGAATTGTTCTGATCTTGTCAGGATCGAAAAACGAAACAAATTTTTTCTTTAGAGTATGGAATTCGAGTGTGATCTGTTTTTCCCTTGCATATTCCTGGAACGACTGGACAACTTCGGAAACCAGCCTTACCATATCGTCCTGGGTGACCTCAAGCTTCAGGTTTCCGGCTTCCAGCTTACGGAAGTCAAGAAGCTGATTAATCAACCTGTCGAGCTGTTTTGTATTCCTGTATACCAGACTGAGATGAGAAGGTATTTCCTCGCCGGGAACCTGTTTTGAGATAAGCTTTTCAAGCGGCCCGAGAATCAGTGTAAGCGGGGTTCTTATTTCATGGGAGATATTGGTGAACATTCGCAGTTTAAGCATGTCGAGTTCATGCAGGCTCTTTGCTTTTGTCTTCTCGAAAATAAACTCATTCTTTATCTTTTCGCGGTTGAGGAAGAGCCTGATCAGCAAAAAGACGAGAATGGTAATGATCAGGATCATTATTGAACGGAACCACCAAGTCATCCAGAAGGGAGGCGCAATGGTTATCTTTAAAACCAGTTCATTGCCCGATTTTGGACTGCCCGGCAGTATTCTCCTGATCCTGAGGACATAATCGCCGGGATTAAGGTTTGTATATGTAGCAAGACGCGTTTTACTGGGTTCGTTCCATCCCTTGTCAAATCCTTCAAGATAATAAGAGTAAAGATTGCTCGAGCTGTTTATAAAATCGAGGGCTGCAAATTCCAGAGTGAAGACATTCTGATCATAATTGAGGACAAGATGGTCGGTCTCGGAGATACTTGTTTTTAGTATTGCATCCCTGCCATTGCCTATAGTAACCGGTTTATTGAAGATCCTTAGTTCGGTAAATACAAGAGGAATATTTGAATCCTCGGCCGGTATTTCAGAAGGATTGAACATGTTAAATCCTGTAATCCCTCCAAAAAGCAGGTCGCCATTATCTGCTTTGTATGCCGCTCCGTAATTGAACTGATCGTTACGTAATCCGTCCCTAGATGTGAATTTCCTGAATTGCCCCCTGTCAGGATCAAACCTGGATAATCCGTTTGAAGTGCTTATCCAGAGAAAATGGTTATTATCCTCAAGTATACACAGAGCCTGGTTGTTTGATAAACCTTCATTTTCGCCATAGTATTTTAAAGGACCATTTTGCTTCGAGTAGAGAGCTATGCCTTTGTTAGACGTCGCAATCCAGCATCTTTTCTCCGAGTCTTCTGTAAATGACATAGAGTGTTCAGGATACCGAAATACATTTTCATCATCAGGATCATATATAATGACTTCATCAAAAGTAGCAAGCCATACATTTTTTTCAGAATCGATACTGATCCAGTAGACCCGTTCATTTTGTACGAGATTTGGAAAATGTTTGAATGATCTGGTTTCAGGATCAAACCGGTCGATACCTGCCGAGGTGCCGACCCATATTCTACCTGTATCGTCCATACAGAGATCCCAGACACGGTTATCAGAAAGGCTCGATTGATTGTCATTAGAGTGCTGGTAGTGTGTGATCCTCCCTGTCTTCATGTTCAGGATGTCAATCCCTCCCCAGAATGTGCCTATCCACGGGTTCCCCCTTCCGTCATCAAGGAATGCCTTGATACAATTCTGTGAGATAGAGTTAGTACTGTTAGGTTGTACTGTAAGATACTCGAAGGTACCGGCTTTTGGATCATAGATATTAATCCCGCCAGCTTCAGTTCCCACCCAGATTTTGCCTTCATGATCGATCCAGAAAGCATAAATGATATTGCAGTTGAGATAATGGTTGTCATTCGGGAGGGCGCTGAAATCGCGGAATACCTGTTTACTTTTAGCCAGCAGGTTCAGGCCGCCGCGTGTTCCTATCCAGGTTTCTCCGCGGTTATCATGATAAACATCCAGAACGGAATTATTTATCAGGCTCCTGTCATCCCTGTCATCATGCTTGGAAAAACCGGTGACGCCCTTAATTCTTGAATATACATAGAGCCCTCCTCTTGTTCCTATCCAGTAATCGCCAAGTATTCCTTTTGAAATAGTCCTTACTGTTTCTGTTCTTTCATAATAGGGTAATAGATCGAGATGACTAAAAGTTTTTGCAGATGGATCACAAATGAATACCCCGTTGGAATAAGTTCCTATCCACAGGAGTCCGTCATCGTCCTTGAAAATATCAAATATTTCCCTTGATTGTGTACTGACCAGTGGGACCTGGATCTCCTCTATCATGTTGGTTTCAGGATAGTAGAGCAGAAGACCGTCAGAGGTTCCAATCCATAAATTTCCTGTTTCATCAAACTGGACCACACGGATAAAGCCGAAAGAAAAGTCAGTTTCCCTGCTGATCGTCTTTGGCGTTATCCTCGTAAGGGTGCCTTTATTATCTATTTTAAGAAGATTTCTGTCTGTGCCGATATAAAGATTTCCGTCACGATCCCTGGTGATAGTGTTTACTGAAACCTCCCTTGAACTGAACTCAGGATGTTTTCTGTATGGATGCAGAAAATATTCCTTTTCATGATCGAAAACATTCAATCCGCCGTTTTCAGTACCTATGAGCAGGTTGCCTTTGCTGTCTTCGAAAATCACCCTTACAATATTCCCTGAGATACAGGTTGTATCATCAGGATTAGCTATGAAGTTTACAAACCGGTAACCGTCAAATCTACTGAGACCCTGACTCGTTCCCAGCCAGATCCATCCTTTTTTGTCCTGGTATATGCACTGTATCTGGTTATTCGGCAAACCATACGCCTGGGAAAAATTGTCGAAGCTGAGAATTGTTGTTTTACCTTCAGCTGAAGATTCATGAATTGCAAGCAGGCTAAAAAGGAGGTACAAAGAAAATGCAGCAGCAATTTTCAACAAATCATTGTGTTCTTTTATTTCAAGACAAAACAATATTTCCTTCTTCTTCTTCAGGTATAACATAATGCAATCCACAGGATACACAAATTTAGCGTGATTATATGGGTTTTTATCTATTTTTTGAGGGGTTTGTTTTGTGCGGGTTTCCTTTTATACCAGAAGAAAAACAATCCTGTATATCAGTTAATTATAAAGTTGAGGTACAAATAAGGTACAACGAAATACAAGGCAAATAAGAAGAAAATAGGAAAGAAACTTCTTTTAAAGTCAGAATAACCGGCTTGTTAATAACTCACTGAGCAGATTCTGATAGCTGGCAATGAAAAACCTCGACATCAAAAGTAGCGGTTTTCTACAGGAACTCATTTCAGTAATAGAGCCAGAAATGAAATAA
>JAPLEC010000386.1 GCA_026391515.1 Bacteroidia bacterium
AGATCTACTCCGGGAATTGAAGAGATTTCCTGCGGCTTGAGCTGAGCATAACATCCTATAACTGCAATGAATGCATCTGGCGATTGTCTTACGAACTTTTTTATTGCCTGCCTGCATTTTTTATCAGCAACATCAGTAACCGAACATGTATTAATTATATATATGTCAGCTTTTTTCGAGGCAGGCACTTTTTCGAAAAACTCTTCAGGAAATGATCTTGAAATGGTTGAAGTCTCGGCAAAATTCAACTTGCAACCAAGAGTATGAAATGCTATTTTCTTTTTTTGGATATTCATATTTTTTTACCCCCTTCCCGGCCTTCCCCGCCAGCTGGCGGGGGAAGGAGTTGTATTAAATTTCCCCCTTGGGGGAAAAAGAAAGGGGGTAATTAGATTATTAAAAGGAAATTAGAATTTATCTGGTTTACTATTTTTTGCGTCGTGTCAGATAAACGTTTCTGAATTCTATGTCTTTGCCTTCGCTTTGCAGGCAAATATATCCGCTGCTGGCACTTACCCCTGTTGCTTTATTCTGAAGTACACCATTTACATATACAGTAATTGTATTGGCTGTACAGGTAACCTCCATAGTATTCCATTCACCTGTAGGCTTTTCCGAGGAGGCAGCCATTTTTTTAACTGATTTTTTTGATTTATCGCTTCTTTCGTTCATATCACTTCCTCCGGCACAAATGAAATCTCCGGCATTTCCTGAAGCAAGCTGGCATTCAATACATTTTGGCCATATTGTATCAGGCAGCTGGGCATGGATAAATACTCCGCTATTTGTTGCTTCGACCGGCCAGCGCCATTCGACGTTCAATATGTAATCAGAAAATGATTCATTTGTCCGCATGTATCCATAGGGATTCCCTGTAATATGAATTACACCATTCTGTACTGAGAATACCTTTGTCGGATCGACTGAAGGATCCTTAAGCTGAATGACCCAGTTACTCAGATCTTTTCCGTTAAATAATTGTACAGTTTCAGTTTTAGCTTTTTTCTGATTTTTTACTTTCTTTGGTTTTGATTGTGCTGATGAAGAAATTGAAACTCCGGTCATTAAAAGGACGAGCAGGAAAAACACCTGATATGATTTTATTTTCATGAATTAAATGTATTTCTTACACTTATTAATGGTACTGTTAATTTAGAATGATTTTAAATAAGGAATCAATCTTATTAGAGAATTTCTTTTTTGTTTTCTATAATAATTTACTTGCCAGTTCTGCAAGGAAGCTTCGTTCACCCTTAACAAGATTTACATGGGCAAAAATATCCTGATTTTTCATTTTGTCAGACAGGTAGCTTAACCCGTTCGATGCTGTATCGAGATAAGGAGAATCAATCTGTTCAATATCACCGGTAAAAACCATTTTAGTTCCTTCACCGGCACGGGTAATAATGGTTTTTATTTCATGCGGAGTCAGATTCTGAGCTTCATCAACTATGAAAAAAATACTCGACAGGCTTCTTCCCCTGATATAGGCAAGCGGTGTAATGACCAGCTTTTCTTCTTTCATCATATCATTGATACGAATGAACTCCGGGCTCTGATGGCTGAACTTATGTTTTATAACTGTAAGATTGTCATACAACGGTTGCATATATGGATCCATTTTCTCCTTCACATCGCCAGGAAGAAATCCAATATCACGATTTGCAAGAGGAACAATCGGGCGGGCAAGAAATATCTGTTTATACCTTTTATGTTGTGCAAGCGCTGCAGCAAGTGCCAGAAGGGTTTTTCCCGTACCTGCCTTACCTGTCAGTGAAACAAGCTGAATGTCAGGATTTGACAGTGCTTCCAGTGCAAAAGTCTGTTCAGCATTACGTGGATCAATTCCATATGTAGTCTGCTTGATCACCCTGTTCAGAAACCTGTTTACGGGGTTAAAATGAGCAAGAGCACTCGATCCGTTATTCTTCATGATATAGAATTGATGTCCTTTCAGATCGGCTTCGAGCTTGAATTCTTCTGAATTTACTCCTTCAGGAAGCTCATATAGCTTGCTTATAAGCTCCTGGTCAACACCCTCAAGTATTTTAATTCCCTTATAGAGGTCATCAATGTTAGCAACTTTATCGTTTTCGTAATCCTGAGCTATGATTCCCAGCGATTTAGCCTTCATGCGAAGATTGATGTCTTTTGTGATCAGGACAACAGCTTTATCCTTGTTGGAGTTACAAACATATTCCGCAATTGCCAGTATACGATGATCTGCGGTTCTTTCCGGGAAAGACTGACTTACTTTATCTGAAAAATCCCTGCCTGTTTCAATGTGCAGATTACCAAGATTTTCTCCCAGCGGAATATTCGCCGTCAAAAGCATATCTCCCGATAATTTATCGAGCTCCCTTGTGAATTCTCTTGCGTGAAAATTGATTATATCGTTACCTCTTTTGAATTTATCCAGCTCTTCCAGAACAACAATGGGAATTATTACATCATTTTCCTCAAAATTGTAAATACATTTATAATCGTGGAGGAGAACATTGGTATCGATGATAAAAAGTTTCTTATTATGCTTTTTCGCCATTAGTTAAATAGTTTAAGATCAGCATGTTAAATAAAGATATAATTTTTATTAAACTGTAAAATTAACTAAAAAAACAGTATTAATTGTTATCTGTTATTAAAGTATGTTAATTTGTAAAAAAATCCGGGGCTTATGGAACTGTTTGAAGGATTGATTTCACGGTGCAGTATCAGGAAATATACTGGAGAACGAATTGATGAAGCGAAAATAACAGCAATTATAAAAGCTGGAATGTACGCTCCTTCAGCAAGGAATAAAAGGCCATGGCATTTCATAGTTATTGATGACAGAGAAGTGATGAAGAAAATTATGAAAGTGCATCCTTATTCATCAATGCTGGCTGAAGCCAGTCATGCAATTGTTGTTTGTGGAGATGAAAAGATGGAGAATGGCCCGGGTTACTATAAACTCGATTGCTCAGCAGCGACACAAAATATTCTGCTGGCAGCTCATTCAATGAATCTTGGAGCAGTATGGCTGGGTGTTGAACCAAGGTGGGAAAGAATAAAAGCTATCAGTTCGATACTGGGACTTCCTCAGCATGTCCACCCCCTATCAATTGTATCAGTCGGAGTCCCGGTGAAGATCCCGAAGGAAAGACCTGAAAGATTTGAACCGGAAAAGATACGGAGAAATAAATGGTAGACCGCAAGACCGCATGACAGCAAGACAATGACTTATGAACAAACCCTCGAATTTCTCTTTTCTCAGCTCCCTGCATATCACCGGATCGGCAGAGCTGCATACAAAAACAACCTCGATAATACTCTTGCTCTGGATGGATACTTTGGTCATCCACATCTGAAATACAAAACCATTCATGTGGCGGGAACTAATGGAAAAGGATCTGTATCGCATATGATAGCATCGGTTCTTCAGGAAGCTGGTTACAAAACAGGCCTGTACACTTCTCCCCATCTGAAAGATTTCAGGGAAAGAATAAAAGTGAATGGTAAAATGATACCAAAAAGAGAGGTTACAACATTTGTCAAAGAACATCGTGAAATTATTGATTCATTGAAACCTTCTTTTTTTGAAATGACTGTCGCTATGGCTTTCTTTTATTTTTCCGAAGAAAATGTAGATGTGGCAGTTATTGAAGTGGGACTGGGTGGAAGGCTCGACTCTACTAATATTATTAATCCGGTTCTTTCGATAATTACAAACATCGGACACGATCATATGGATCTTCTGGGTAATACTATTGCCAAAGTTGCTTCTGAAAAAGCAGGAGTAATTAAAAAAAATATTCCTGTAGTAATTGGTGAAACACAGCCGGATACAAAGGATATTTTTATCTCACGTGCATCCGAGACAAGGTCTGAAATTTATTTTGCCGACGTGAATTTCAGATGCAGACTGGAAGATACAGCATCCCAGGTTAGAGAGCATAGTTTTTTTATCAATGATCTTGTTGAACACAAAATGACCTCAGGTGTCATCCCGTTGGGAGGCGAGTATCAGGTGAAAAATCTGCAGACACTTTTCCAGTCGTTCAAGTGCCTTGGAAAGATTTTTAAATTTTCAGAAAAAAATCTGCTCCATGGTATAAAGAGAGTTGTAATTAATACCGGGCTGAAAGGCCGCTGGCAGATACTTAAAAGAAATCCTTTGACAATCTGTGATACCGGGCACAACAAAGAAGGGCTGGAATATGTAATGAAACAGATAAGCAGAATCCCGTCGACAGGATTGCATATAATTATTGGTTTTGTGAGTGACAAAGATTTAAGCTTAATTTTCCCTCTTTTTCCAGGGGATGCAAGATATTATTTCACAAAAGCTTCAGTCCCGCGTGCTCTTGATGAAAAAATTCTAAAAGAAAAAGCATCTGCATTTGGTCTT